>JAUYQG010000133.1 GCA_030695645.1 Legionellaceae bacterium | reverse complement strand
ATTATTTTTCGCAAAATATCACTGAATTCGTAGGGTGAGCAAAGGAGCTTGCGACGTGCCCACCAGCAGTGGTACAACGGTGGGCACGTCGCAAGCTCCTTTGCCCACCCTACCTCGTTCACCCAGAATTGCTAGTTATTCTGTGTTCAATTTGATTTATTACAAAACGTGTCCTAGAGTTAAGTTAAAGGATATTGTTAGATTTAGTGAAAGGATGTTTTTGGGAAACTATCCCTACTAATGTGGAGAAGATCATGTCTACAAACAAGCAAAATGTTAGTGCAAACGTATCTAGATATTTGCAAGGAAAACATTGGTTTTTGACCCAAGGCCACAGAAGCACACTTCAGTACATCAAGGCACGAATACTTTGGGATGATAAGCTCGAACTGTCACAAGATATTGATGACGTAGTAAAAATAAGTGATATAAATAGAGAGGGATATAAGATAACACAATTCTTTGAAAAGCATCCTCCCACTCCTACTGATGAGTTCTTAACTGAATTATATGGATTGTCGACTACTCACTTCGATACAGCAGAAGAAGTTCAGTCAGAAGCATGGAGAATCTGGTTAAAAAAATCAGCCGATATGGATTTTAAGGGCATCAGAAGTAATACTGAGCAGTATAAGGAGATTAGTACTCTTATAGCAAATATACGCAATCACCGCCAAGCGAAAATAAAACTAATCGTATCAGAAGAGCAAACGATTGAAATACTTTTACCTACTCTTATTTCAACCATAAGATCGACTATAGAATTAACCCATGAAGAAAAAAGCAAAATATCTACAACTACAGACAAAAAACTCCGAATACAGAATGAGATTAATGAATACCTTGACAACAAGATAACACTTGCTGAGTTAGAACTCTTCATCAAAAGAACTGACGCTTGGGGATTCCATAGATTTTTTTCTTTTTCAAGTAAAATAAACAGATCCTTAGCCGTAATTAGGGGACTGGAGAAAAACAAAAACTACCAAAAGTTTGATCGAAAATCTAAGCCTAAAGCAGGGTTCGTACCTTTGGAAGCACATGAAAAAATCATTCACGACCAAACGACTGCACATAACAAAACCATGGCCGACACAGATGCTTACCTTGGTCAGGTCATTAAAGAGAGAGATGTGTTAAAACGTATAGAGGATGATCGTAACGCAAAAAAAGAAGCGCTTGAGAAAATGTTTAACGATCCCGTATTGAGCTTGAACGCGAGAGAGGAACAGATAGATGAAATGTGGAGTGAATGTAACATTCCACAAGATCTTTTTATCAATACAATGCGCCAGATGCTCAGCAAACTGAACGCTCACTCCCAAGCATTTATAGTTCAGCTAGATCAATCCACAATGAATGGTAATGAATCAGAAGAAATCAGTCTGATTATCCAACGTGTTGAGAAAAATACAGCAGAAATATCAGCGTATATTCAGAAAAATATAGACGGAGCAACAAACGAAACAGTGCAATATCAAACTAGTTGCGCTGGGGTTTGGAAGTTTCTTAATCAAAGCCGTCACGTACATGAATATACAGATCCCACGACAGGGAACCAAGAATTTATTACTGAAGAGGAAGAAGCCTATCATAGTGTGATGTACCCTGCATTAAAAGATGTAATGAGTAAAATACAAAGAAAGCCTGTGGCGGCACCAAATCATCCGGGCTCAGTTGATACGGTTATAGAGGCAATTAAGTCTTTGATAAAAGACAATGAACAGATGACAATAGCTTTAAATAAAGATGCACAAACCTTTAAAGGTATATATCAGTTTACTTTATCTAATAACATCACAACTTTCGTTAATGGTCCAGTTGCTGAACAACAAGAATATCTTAGAGATAAGTTACGGTTACTTCAGGGGCATGGGCAGACTCGGGGGTATAAGCGAGAGGAATTCAATGTACTAAGTCGTACAAAAGAAGATTGGCAGAATAAAATATGTGAAGTAGCTAGTCATATTATATATTTGCCGAATAAATTGGTGGAAACAAGAGCGGCTTTATTTACAAATACATTAGCAAAAGGTCAACAATTTGCCGTTGACGCGAATCAACCACGAATTTTTATCCCTACAAGCCCAATTAACGGATTAACAGCTCAAGACTTTACTAAGCAATACTACTCACTTCATGCCCCCATGGGACAATCGGGTGTATCCCCACGACTCTTAGATTCTTATGCAATTCTGAATAATAAGCTAGCTCCAGGAAGTACGATTACTCCAGCTATACTCAAGACATTCAAAGAAGGAATGGAAGAACTTTTCAAGGATTTATCACCTACAGACCGTGAACGCTGGACTACGTTCGTTAAAGAAATGGCGAGGATAGAGATGAGCACACTTCCAAACAGGGAGATGCTTTTAGCTAGCACTTTCAATAAATGGGAGATAGTCCCAAAGCCAGATACAACGTACACTCCGAGGGAGCTAGCATCGCACAATGGGATGGAGGATAAGCGGGAAGGGCAAGCGGAGGAGAGTCTCAAAGAAAATTACACGGGTAATGTAGCGAACGAGGGATTCTTTGGAAGCCGTAAAGAAAGTCAACCTCAGCCCGAGATAAATAACAGAGAAACTCACTCGAAGCAGTATTCGAGCGACAACAATAGTGAGGGTAAGACTTCCAACGACAATAAGGATGGGGTGAATGAGTTTAAACCCACACGTTAAGCAAGCGTAGGTTGGGCCGTTCGGCCCAACAACTCTCTCTTTTTTTATAAAACGAACAAGGCAAGGTATGATGTGGGAGCAGTTCCACATGAGCCAGTGATTCGCTCTGTAAATACAATTAGGAATATATCACCGATTCCCGCCTTAAAAACCAATAACCAGTAGGATCGCCCTCTCCCATTGATGGGAGAGGGTGCCCGATAGGGCGGGTGAGGGTAGATTAAATCGTAATGTTTTGAACTACCCTCATCCGCCCTATCGGGCACCTTCTCCCGACATCGGGAGAAGGCGATCCTACGTCAGTCACTATTTTAATCATGTGTTTTCAAGATGCATCATTAAGATAAAACACACGCCATGTCGTAGAATTCGTCGTCTTCCTCTTTTTCCTCTAATGCTCTAGTTTTAGGTTTAGTTGCCGTTCCAGCCGCAGTTGAACGTTCAAACAGATTATTGAGCGTCAAAGGACTCGCTCGTTTTTCTTCAGCACCCTTCTCTTCATCCTTCTCTTCAGGTTTTGCTTTTAACTCATTTAATTTGCTTAACAATACTGCATCTGGAAATCGTGTAAAATTCCATAACTCAAGAGCCGTCTTACCCTCACTATCTTGAACGGAAAAATCAATTTCAGGATGATTTGCCAATAAATCAAAACATAATCGATCTCCGGTTTTATTGGCGTATTCAACGGCTCTATGCAGCGCAGTTCTGCCACTCAGGCCGCCTACTGAATTCACGTCGCTAACCAAAAGAGTTAAAGGCAATAGAGTCCAATAATTTCCAACAAACGCAGCATTTCTAAGAGAACGATGCAACGCGGACATGTCCTCATCAATATCTTGAGATATTTTAGACTGTTCAGAATCCCCTAAATTAGGCATTGAACGGGCGACATCGCCTATAAAATCCGGATTAAATCGAACATTTTTTTGTGTCGCTATGTCTAGAAATATGTCTTGCAGTGATTTTACGATTGATTCAAACGAATCCAGAGGACATTCTTTTACTTTTTGTACATCATGAATGGTTGTTTTTGCCAAAACTGTTCGTAAAAATGAACAGGTAAACTCTCGATCATTCAAAATGCTATTCGACAAAACAGTAGGTAAGAACGCTAATTGTTCATCGGTAAATTCATCAGCTAACGCTCTGATTTCAACGTGATTACCAACCCAGTCTGGAAATTGTCTTTGCGAGGATTCAGTGCTGGCTCGTATAATCTCTAGGAATTGGTTTAAAGTAATTTGTCTTAAACGATATAATTCACGAAGATCTTGATTATTTAATTTTAAATTTTGAGAAACAAGCGGGTGTGCAAGTCTGTTCCGTGTTTCTTCAGGTGACAATAATTGCATCAAGTCATCCATCATGTCGTAAGACGTTGCGTCTTTTTCAATACGCGCTGTAAGATTCGGACCAAGCCATGCCCATACCTCTTGAATATGAAGTGGACTGGTTTGCAGTTGTGCTTTTAGAGAGTCAAGCATTGCCTGGATCACAGGAATCTCCAAGCTCCCGCTGCTACGCAGCATGTCGCACGCATTCAAGAAAGCAAGAATATACATCGGATCCATCCTGGGTAACAGATCCGGAAAACCAGAGTTATGGATATTCTGCCATTGTTCTTGCGTAAATTTCTCCGCATACGTTCGAATGTTTGGATCATTAGCCCACGGATGCATTCTAATTAAATCGACTTGCTTCATTAATTTCTCCTATGTTACATTCAAATAGTGCGTATATTACCACAACATTGTTTTTTTTAAAATCAAAGTACATTGAACTTTAAGCATAAACTCCTTGCAAAAATCATCGAATTCACAAAGAATAGTGATGAGCTGCTCTGGGACCCTACTGAAATCCCTTTTATAACCCCAGTTCGGAGTTTCTATACTATTCATATCTAAGGACAGAACCTATGAAAATCACATCTCTTTGCTTGGCATTATCCGCTCTTTCAACTGCCGCGGCACACGCAGGCACCATGGGCCCAGAGCAAATTGACCCGAAACAATTCTTTATCGAACTTGGCTCAGGCATCAGTTTTGCCAATCAAGCCAAACCGACGATTAATTTTAGCACGTGGAGTGCGGCACCAGAGGGATATAGCAGTGGCTTAGGGGACAAACCTTTGTACACCGCTGGTTTTGGTTATATGATCAATGACGCGCTAAATATTGATGTGAGTTATACTTATCGTGGCTTGTATTCGTATTCAAAATTTCAGAGTACCGGTTCATCAGCAAGTACCGTGAGCAATCCGCTGCCTTCAAGAACTCGATATTTCAATTTATCCAGCAATGCCGTGATGTTTAATGTCACTTTAGATGGCAATATCCATCCTGGTTTAGTGTATACCACGGCCAACCGCGGGTATCTTCAACCCTTTATCGGCGGTGGCTTGGGCGCATCGTACAATACGGTCGATAATTTTCACACTATTTTGGCGGATGGCACCAGTGTCGCAACCAGTGCCATGTTGGATCAAACCAAAACGTCTTTGGCGTATCAATTCAATGCGGGTTTGGAGTGGATTTATGATCGCTTTGCGTTGGATATTGGATATCGCTACTTCAATGCGGGTCATTACAAATCCAATAACTTTTTATTGACCCATGCTACGGCTACAACGACATCACCGCCCATTTATGTAACACCATGGACAGCAACGTTATCGGCAAATGAAGTTTTCTTTACGGCAAAATTTGCATTTTAATTCATCTATACTGCGCGCGGCCACAAACTTACGTTTTAATTAGCAATTCTGGGTGAACGATAAGGCCCTCTGTTCTAGGGCTATGTAGCGTTTTAATAAAATTATTTTTCGCAAAATATCACTGAATTCGTAGGGTGAGCAAAGGAGCTTGCGACGTGCCCACCAGCAGTGGTACAACGGTGGGCAC
>JAUYQG010000122.1 GCA_030695645.1 Legionellaceae bacterium | reverse complement strand
CGTTGTACCACTGCTGGTGGGCACGTCGCAAGCTCCTTTGCTCACCCTACGAATTCAGTGATATTTTGCGAAAAATAATTTTATTAAAACGCTACATAGCCCTAGAACAGAGGGCCTTATCGTTCACCCAGAATTGCTGTGGAACATGATGAAAGCACGTCATCCAGAGCGCGTCTTTTTGCGCGAAGGATCTCCTGATTAGTGCTAGATTGTGCAATTTTGGAGGAGATCCTTCGCGAAAAAAGACGCGCTCCAGGTGATTTTCGTTCTACTAGAGCAATAAAAATCTAAACTTATCCACAACCTGGGGAGTTACAAAATAAATAATATGTCTCAAAAGAAATCAATTTATTAACGCAGAGGAACTGGGGTCATGACTTGCGTTTTGCTTTATTCTAACGCCCAAATTGTTGCTGACTGAACGCAATTCGCGCGGCAATAGGTTCTCGTCCTTGGTCCGCTCGAGCCTCGATGGCGCGATAACGATGAAGTATGCCTTCTCGATTTGCTATTTGAATATTTAATCCAGGGCGAGCATTGAGCTCAAGCATTAATGGACCTTGCTCTTTATCGATCACAATGTCTACGCCGAGATAACCGAGTCCAGTCAACTCATAACACCCAGCAGCGATTTCTAATATTTTGTCCCAATAAGGAATGCTGATGTTGATAATCGGGTTTAAGGTGTCAGGATGGTAATCAATCGGATCATTGTGAAACACACCGCCTAGCGTCGTCCCACTAGCTAAATTAACCCCAACCCCAATAGCACCTTGATGTAGATTTGCTTTGCCGCCTGATAGTCGCGTAGGCAAGCGAACCATAGCCATGGCTGGGTATCCTAGCAGTGTGATAATACGAATGTCAGGAACCCCTTCATGGCTCACATCAGCGAAAACAGGGTCAACAATCACACGACGTTCAATGATGGCGTAATCCGGGTGTCCGCCAAGGCTATACGCACCGGATAGTAGGCAGGAGAGGTGGTAACTTATTTCTTGAGACGTTAATAGTTTTCCATTGATCTGCCGATATTGACCAAACACTCGATTGGTAATAACCAAAATACCATCACCCCCGGCTCCTCTAGCGGGTTTTATCACAAAGTCATTATACGGTGCTAATAATTGATCAAACCTTTTAATTTGATGTTCTGTTTCAATCAACTCATACAACGGCGGAACGGCAATTCCAGCGTTTAAAGCGAGACGTTTGGTTTTAAGTTTATCATCAACCAGTGGGTAGAGTCTGCGACGATTGTAGCGCAAGACGTAATCGCCATTTCGTCGGTTGATACTCAAAACACCTTCTTTATGTAATCGACGATAAACACTTAGCATTATTTTACTCCAGCTAATGCATTGAAGCGTAATAGTTCAAAGAGTCGATAACCTCGATATTGGCCAAACCATAAAATAAGAGCAAGCAAGACAAGTAGCAATTCAGGGAAAGCAAAAATTAAATATTGCAAAGGTCCATAATTCATTGCTCCAAATGCAATAACAGCAGCAATAATGCTCCCTATCCCGGATTTAATGGCATCGTAGGCACCTCGTTCATCCCAAGATATGCACATGCGTTCGATTGTCATTGTTAAAATAACCATGGGAAATAATGCGACAGATAATCCGGATTCAAGCCCAAGATTTTGACTGATGACACTGATAAAAATCATGAGCAAAACAACCACGGTCAAAATAGCTGCGAGCCTTGGAACTAAGAGTAGCCGTAATTTTTCCAAATAGAAGCGAGCAACTAGCCCAAAAGATACGATGATCGTGAATAAAACAATACCCCAGATTACGTGCGTTTCACGAAAAGCCAGAGCTATCAGAACAGGCATGAACGTTCCAAATGTTTTCAGTCCGATAAAATTACGTAGCAACAGAATGATAAAAGCACCGACGGGTAACATCAGTAATATTTTATATGTTTCTTGGACATGAACAGGTAATTGAAGTAATGAAAAGCGCAATAGTTGTGAGTTAGATTGCAATCCATGAGTTTTAGCAATACTGAGTGCGTTCATGGGGGTGGGAGAGACAGTTAGCGTGAATTGTGGCTTTTTTCCTCCCATAACATCATACATGGGCTCATTACCGTATTGCCATGCGAGAAAGTCTTTAGGCATGCCCGTAGAGCTCGTTCGTGGATTGATATAAATCCACTCTTTCCCATTAAACACAGCCAGAAATAATTTGAAATCAGCCTTATTTTGCTGTGCCAAATGAATTCCCATAATGGGCATGGCATAAATTTTAACTTGATTTAATATTAAAATGGCAGCATTGACGATGTTGTCATCACTGAAATCATTGCTGACCAGTAGCTTGGCATTGCCGTTTTTCTTATTCAGTTCCTTTAGAGTTGCCTGAGCAAAGGTTTGAATGTCAGCAGATGATTGTCTAGCCTGACCTACGATGGTATCCACCGCCATTTTTTTATTCTCTTCTAGCTGCAGAACTTTTAATCGTGGTGGTTTCGATAAATACGAATCATTATTATCCGCTTCACGGACAATAGCTCGATAATAAAGTGATTGAGGTCTACCCGTACTTCGCCTAAGTGACCAAACCACTCGTCGATTATAGCCATTTAAGTTCGTTGTCACACCGTAATTTTGTGCGACAAAATATTCATCGAGGATAGCCAAGTGGGGGGGCATATAGGGAATCGTGAAACTGGCTTTTACAGGCGCGTTTCGCTCAGTACTAAAATGCAAATTGGCCTCAACCATCCAACTGTTCACATTTTCAGTATCAGTCAACGGCACATCTAAAATCATATGACGGTAGAAAAAAACACTTAGACCAATCACGAATAGAGAGAGAATTAATCCATATAAATGACGCGTGTTTGATTTCATGGGTTGTCCACGGGGTTGTCTGTTGATTTTTCGGGTTTTTTATCTCGGACCGTATACTTTAGATTGGGGTCAATGACACCATCAAAAGCAATAATTGCTTCTCTACCTAATAATAGTGGATAAATAAATCGTTTTCGGTTCGTTAAATTAACGCGAATCATACGCTCTTTCCCATCTAATTTAATTCGCATAAGAACCACGGGGCGCTTAATTGTGCGTCTTAATAGCGAATTCATTTGAGCCTCGCCCGATCTCACTTTGATATGTACTTTGCCCACGTATTCGCATTTGAAGGTAATATCACCTTCTTTGCTCGGCACAATAAAGTTGAGATAAGGTTTCCCATCCACATTGATTTCATTAATTTTAGTGGCATTCAACGAGGCGGATTTAGCGCCCGTGTCTAGTTTTGCTGATAACGTGAGTTCATTATCAACTAAAGTTGCCTTTTCAATAAAGCCATATGTCGTTTTCTCATGATTTGCCATAGCGTTTCCCGCTAACAGTGACCAAGAAAGAAAAAATAGCGTACTTATACGTAAACGCATTAAATCCCCAGCATGCAGATTTGAAATGCCGTTGATCGTAGCAGATTTGTGGCCTCACGCACAGTGCGTTGTTAAAAAATGAAGGTATATTTATTCCTAGTGCCTCATGCCGAGTACCGCGAGGGATCTCCAAGGTATATTTATTATGAATACTTGTGATATAATTCGCGGTTGCATACAGCTAACTTGTTCAAGTTGAATTCAGTTTGAAAGACTACTTGTCATTTGTATCGGTTTTGTGTACAATCCAGCTCACCTCTAGCTGCTGCCTGTGGTCATGAATGCAAAACCCCGTTGATGAAGCGACGTCAGGGACACTTGAGCAATTGGGCCGAAATCGCCCGTGGCTTGCAAGGGAATTGCAGGAACATAGACTCTTTTATTTATATGCATCGGTATTGTATGCCGCTGAAGACGCGCTGAATTTAGTCTTTAGTTATTTTAGCCTAGGCGAGGCACTGAATGATTCGTTCCATGGCTTAAATGACGCAGGATCCGTCAATGAATTTCATGATTATGGAGTAACACCCGAAGGACTTGCGGTTACCATCGCATGTGCTACGTTTCTAGTCGCTTTTTCATCCTTGGGCACCTATTTTGGTGACTCAGAAAATAAAGATAATCTCCTTAGATATTATATTGCCTTATTCTGGCCCTACGTTCGCGATATGTTGAAAGCGTTTAAATGGGCTTACAAAGGTATTCGTAGCACCTTATCTGTCATCCTTCAGTTATCTGGTCACCAGCAAGCTCTTTACCTCATTTTATTTCCTATTGCCACTGTGTTAGCTCTGTTGGCTGTATTAAATCGAATATGGATTCGGGCGATGAAAGCAGAGCGCAAGGAGATGATGAAAATCAATGAGCAACTGTGTGAAAAAATAGTTGAACGAGGCAATGCCCTCAGTGTGAAGTCAGAAAAGCCAAGTGCGCAAGACGCTCTGGCCTATCTGGATTCCTTTATTTATGTGAAAAACGATAAAGTCAAAACGAAAGAAGTCTATTATGTTCGGCGCGTTGCTAATGAAGAAGGTAAAGTCGAGGCGAAATTAGAGTTAA
The DNA here is from genome assembly GCA_030695645.1 of Legionellaceae bacterium. Lineage (GTDB taxonomy): Bacteria > Pseudomonadota > Gammaproteobacteria > Legionellales > Legionellaceae > JAUYQG01. The sequence goes on along the minus strand of JAUYQG010000122.1, from coordinate 6,112 downwards.
TCGATCCAGATACCCTTGATTTTACGACCTTTGATGAGAGATTGCAGATATTGCAGAGTGAAAACCTGTGTCGGCGCATGAGTCTTAATTTAATGGGTGCGGATGAGGGGCAGCTGCATTTTCTAGACAAATTACCTACGACATCGCGGATTGAGTTGGATGGATCCCTTGTGTTTGATTCAAGTTATGCTAATTCCGTGATTTTCCTAACGAATCCTAACTTATCACCGGAAGAGACGTTTTATAAAGTTGACTCGTTTGGTGTTGTGCGGCGATATGCTGAGAGAGGGGCGCAATTTGAAACAGAGTTGGTTGAGGAGAGAAAAAAGAAGACAATGGTAGGGATTACCTATCAACAGATTTTTCGACTAATACCTAATGATCTAAGCAAAAACTATAACGTAAGAGATAATAGCGATTGGGCCACATATCGAGATAGCAATGAGACAGAGTATGCCGCTCAAAAAGGTTCGTTGCCTTTCCGTTGTTACCTAGCAACAGCGTTCTCGGCACTGATTGATGGGCTGTATTTTTACATGGGCGTTTTGTTTGTTGTGAGTTTGAATCCCCATGCTTTTTTAGCCATGCTTGCGATATCCTCTCTATTATTTGTTATTTGTTTTGCTTCACGCATGTATGAAGAATATGATTTCCAACGAAAACTAGAGCTGACTCAGACGAAAGTTAAGATGGCTTTATGCGAGGCAGAGTGCCGATATCTTGAGATACAATTGGAGAGTGTGCTTGCTCAGTCTCAACATGCCGAAGACCCTCCCACGCCAGCCCAGTTAATTACCCAATTACAGGCACAATTAGTTGAATATGACAGGTTGCAACGAGTTTTAGAGTCCCAAATTGTGTTTTCATTAAGTTCGGCCATCATGGAAGGTTTAAAAAACGGATTGTCCTTCCAAGGTGTTATTTGTAGCCTCATGTTTTTAACCATGGCTATTATGATTATTGCAGCGACCCCATGCTCCCCCATATTTGTTATCACTATGTTGTCAGTTGGGATGGTGGCTCTATTTGCCTGTTTGGCTCGATATGTCGCGAGCTATCAAAGTTATATTCAAGAAGTAAGAGCGCAAAAGAGTGATCTGAATCAAACTTGGAAAGCAGAATATACCGAAGCCCTGCGGACTGGGGATGTGGAGGCACAAAAAAGAATTCTCTTTAGAGCAAAAAGTGCCATTGACGCACGGTCACTGAAACCGCCACCGCAATTTTATCTGGTCGAGTGGTGTGAGGTATTTCGGCTGCTGCTCTCAGGTATTGTAAAGGGTGAAAAGACGTTTGGTGAAGTAACGCACGATCGTGCGCATGATTATGATGAAACGTGGGCTATGTTGGTGGTTTCAATCCTATTTTCAGGAGTCATCGGAGCCGCTTTTATGTTTCGCGCGGTGAAGAAAATGTTTGGCCCAGTGTATGATGGCGATCAGCCCGTAGTAGCTGTACCCATAGATGATGTTTCTTTCCCCCCTTCATATGTTTCTAAATTCGGCATTTTCAATAAAAAAAACACAGAGCAAACGCCAGTTCTTTCGTCGTATTCTCATGATATTCCAAGTACATATCCAAATGCTACGGTTCAAGCTATATCCAATCAAATAACGTGTTAACCCCAGTTCAGTAGTAATCAGTAAAAAAAAACTCCGAACCGGGGTGTGTTAATAAAGCTCAGGATTTAAAGCAGGATCATTATACATTTTGAATTGATGATACACTCGAAATGTCCGGGTTTGATTACGTGTTGCGTCTAACAAGTCACTCAGACACTGATGCAATTGTTTTTGCTGTTCTCGAAGTATGCGTGATTTATCTAAACAAGCTTGACGATGCGTTTCATTAACGTCTTGTCGTGTGGATTGTTGAATCATATGAAATAATTTTAACGCTAAAATAGATAAGCGATCAATCATCATACCCGGTGTTTCGGAGTGTACTGGACAGACTGACGGTGCGGCGGGTTTGAGGGCGGTGAATAGCCATTCGTCGATGGCTTCCATGCGATTATTGCGTTGTTGATTATGCTGATCAATTTCACGCTTGGCATGATAAACAAATGTGTGCCCCATATCCTCTCGTCGGGCCCGATCTTCAGCATGCCATAATTGGTAGTTAAAGGCGTGATTTTCCTCTACGAGTCGTAACGGCCCGCTTTGGCATAGATCAATGCCATTTTGCTTCCATGTGATGATGGAATCACGCTGCAAAGTAATTAAGTCAGTGACAAAAGTTAACATGTTTATTTATCGATGCAATTTGTAGAAAGAGGATCATTATAGCTTAGGTCATCACGGCGAACAATTAGGCGAGTCGTTGTCTCACCGCTTCATACAAACAAATTCCAGTTGCCACAGAAACGTTCAAGCTGGTGACACTACCCAACATGGGCAATGCAAATAAATTATCGCAGCGCTCACGTGTTAAACGGCGCATACCATCACCTTCGGCGCCCAAGACAAATGCAATGGATGCTTTGCAATCTATGTTATAAATGAGATCAGACGCTTCACCTGCGGCACCAAAAATCCAGACGCCTTGTTCTTTGAGAATTTCCATGGCTCTGGCTAAATTGGTTACCCGAATCAAAGGAACGGACTCTGCTGCACCACAGGCTACTTTGCTTACCACGGGCGTTATACCAGCGTTTTTGTCTTTCGGTATGATGACAAAATCAACTCCAGCGGCATCGGCACAACGTAGACACGCACCTAAATTATGAGGGTCAGTCACGCCATCTAGAATTAATATTAGGGCTGGTGCTTGTTTGGAGTCTAATATGTGTTGAATGTCGTGTTCGGTGTATTGCGGTAGTGCGCCAGCATAGGCCACAATGCCTTGATGTGTTATATCGGGAAAGCGTTGATCCATTTTGTTGGTTGAAACCTGATCAACTGTAATCCTGGCATGTTCCGCAAGTTTTAGTATATCTTGTATGCGTTTGTCAACTCGGTCTTGATTAATGACTAATCGTTTGGTTGTACGATGATGATTTTGTAGCAACGCTTTAACCGCATGCAAACCATATACTAACTGATCAGTCATCGCAGGCCTCTTCGGTCGCCAATTCAAAGTCAATTTTACGTTCGTCCAAATCAACTCTTGCCACTAGGATGGTCATTTTGTCGCCCAAACAATACGTTTGTCCACCGCGTTCACCGACCAGTCGATGTTTGACGGCATCAAATGCGTAATAGTCATTTTTTAATGAGGTTACGTGGATTAATCCTTCCACATAAATATCATCCAATTCAACAAAAATACCAAATCCAGTGACTGACGAAATTTTACCGCGGAAAACTTGACCTAATTTATCTTGCATGTACTCGCATTTTAACCAAGAGACCACTTCGCGTGTTGCCTCATCGGCACGTCGTTCCGTTGAAGAACAGTGTTTGCCTAGTCGATTCATGTCATCGTCACTGTACGTGAATTTTTCGACGGGTTGATTATCAATTAAATAACCAACGGCACGATGAATCAGTAAATCAGGGTAGCGACGAATGGGCGAGGTAAAGTGTGTGTAAGCAGAGTAAGCCAGTCCGAAGTGTCCATCGTTTGATTCAATATATTGTGCTTGCTTTAGCGAGCGCAGCATGACCGTTTCTATTAAATGCTTTTCTGGTCTATCTCCAAGACCAGATAAAACGCGTTGAAAGTCTTTAGGACTCGGTTTTTTTCCACCACTAAGCTGTAAACCAAATTCACCCAAAAATTTACGTAGTCCGGCGATCTTCTCTTCATCAGGTGCCGAGTGTACTCGATACAGAGTGGGGATTTTTGCTTTTTCAAGAAAGCGCGCTGTCGCGACATTCGCAGCGAGCATGCATTCTTCAATTAATCGATGGGCATCGTTGCGAATGAGAGGTACGATACGTTGGATTTTTCTGTTTTCATCAAATTCAATACGAGTTTCCGTCGTATCAAAATCCATTGCGCCACGTGCCCTACGTGTTTGCACCAAGGTGTCGTATAACTCATGTAACGATTCCAAAACCGGCCATAAAGGTTGGTGTTGTGCGTCAGCGTGACCCTCTTCTAACCATTGACCTACTTGAGAGTAGGTTAAGCGCGCTTTGGAATGCATCACGGCACGGAAAAATCGGGAACGGTTTATTTTGCCGTCGGCCGTGATTGCCATGTCAACAACCATACACAGACGTTCAACATGGGGATTTAATGAGCAAATTCCATTGGATAATGCTTCAGGCAACATGGGAACGACTTTTCCAGGAAAGTATACTGAATTGCCGCGGCGCGCACCTTCTTTATCCAATGAGGAGCCGATAGCAACGTAATGACTGACATCCGCAATGGCTACGTATAATTGATATCCACCTTTGGGCTTACGATAACAATATACGGCGTCATCAAAATCCTTAGCATCATCCCCATCTATTGTGACAAACGGAAGATCACGCAGATCGGTTCGCCCCGTGAAATCGGACTGATCGACATGTTGGCGAATTTTAGCGACGTCCATAGTCACATCATCCGGCCATTTTGCTGGGATGCTGTGTGCCAAAATAGCGACTTCAATTTCCATTCCAGGCGCCATGTGCTCACCTAAAATGTGAATGACTTTACCAATCGCTTGGGAGCGTTTATTGGGATAAGTTATTAACTCTACTAAAACAATTTGGCCGTTTTTCGAGCTCAAATCGAATTCAGGTGGTATGGAAATATCTTGGGTAAGTCGTTTGCTGTCGGGCATAACGAAGCTGATACCATGCTCCGTAAAAAAACGTCCAACTACCGTTGCATTGGCATGCTCAATGACTTCATGAATTTTGCCTTCGGGGCGACCTCGTCGATCCACGCCTGTTTGAAACGCAAGCACCGCATCGCCGTGCATCACGGCACGCATTTCTTTGGCGGATATCACCATATCATCCCCACCTTCGTCAGGGATGAAAAAACCAAAGCCATCTGGATGCGCTTGGATAGTTCCGCGTTGTAAATTGATGCGATCAAATAGACAAAAACGCCCACGGCGATCTTGCATTAGCTGGCCATCACGTAACATGGCGCGCAAACGAAAACCCAATGCTTCCTGTTTGTTTTCTTCATCGATGTTAAGTTTGGAAATTAACTGATTGCGTGTGATCGGGCGACCGAATTCCTCGAGCACTATCATGATAAATTCACGACTCGGGATCGGGTCTTCGTATTTTTCGCTTTCGCGTTTGTGAAATGGATCTTTTTGTTTTTTACTCACGGTTCACCACATGTTAAGGGTTTACTCCGCTTTTGGCGGTTCTAAGACAAATCCTAAACGTTCAATGTACGCTTTCAATGGCAACATGTCCATGTTTTCACCGGCCCAAAATGTTCCTGTTTTTTCTTCAGGCATTTGGGTGTTAGGCCATTGGCAAACTGCTAAGACATCGGAACACGGAATTTGTTGTTCATGTCCGGGTTTTGATTCAATACAACTCAGTTTGAATTTTTTCGTCTGACTATTTAACGCTAGGGCTGACCATTTTCCAGATTCTAATCGACTACTCCATCCGGCTTGGGCCCCCGCGTCTGTAACTGGGTGCGTAATCCAAAGTTCGGCACTGGAGAGATTGTGAATCATGACAATCAACGGTTTTTCGGTAGATAAGGTTGCTAATTCACCACGCACAACGAACGGCACACATCCACTAGGAAATACTTCCTGTGCGTAGGTCGTCCAAGAGGACAACATGCTCATAATGACAAGCAGGTACTTCATGCTGATTCTCTCTGGTTATTCATGGACTATTTATTTTTTATTTTTCCGAAACTGACATTAGATTTCAATAATGTCAGACAGCTTACCACGGCTGGTTGCTCAATAGTAGTCTAATGATGATTCGCCAGAGATTCTGGGCGAACCCATTTATGCCCGTGTTAAACCCCCATGTGATCAAAAAAAATCATTTATGGTCTATCCGGTTAAAAAAACCTTATCCATCATAGCTCACCTCACACTAAACGACGCTTGTTTTTGCACAAAAAATAACCTGGAAAATACTCGGACGTAGGGTGGGCAAAGGAGCGCTAGCGACGTGCCCACCAATGTACGATCTCCACTGTAACGTGATTTCACAATCGATGATGGTGCGAAGCTGCGTCGATT
>JAUYQG010000102.1 GCA_030695645.1 Legionellaceae bacterium | reverse complement strand
TAAAATTATTTTTCGCAAAATATCACTGAATTCGTAGGGTGAGCAAAGGAGCTTGCGACGTGCCCACCAGCAGTGGTACAACGGTGGGCACGTCGCAAGCTCCTTTGCCCACCCTACCTCGTTCACCCAGAATTGCTACTCTCAGAGTGCCATATCTTGTATTTGTTAGCAATCGTTGGTAACTTTTGTTTAAGATAGGAATCAATGATAGTGAGCATGCAGATGGATTTACGTGATAAAGTAACCAATCAAGAAAATACCTCTCTTGCCCCCCAAGAACATCAACACATCATTTATGACTGGAATAAGACCGAAAAGGAATACCCTCGCGATAAAACCATTCATCAATTATTTGAAGAGCAAGTTAGAAAGACACCCAATAGTATAGCGGTCGTGTTTGAAGACCAGCAATTAACGTACAAAGAACTTAACGCGACAGCGAATCAATTGGCGCGTTTTATCCGCAAACAAAATCCTGGTGAGCTGGTTGCTATTTGCATGGAGCGCTCATTGGAAATGATTGTGGATATTTTAGGCATTCTTAAGGCAGGGTGTGCTTATGTACCGATTGACCCTCATTATCCACAAGAGCGGATTGATTATATTTTACAAGATACGAACGTCAGTCTTGTGTTAGATAATGGCTTAAAAGACAAACCCTATCGGCATGAATCAAAACAGAATTTAACCCCTATGAGTGGGCCGAATGATTTGGCGTATGTGATTTATACGTCTGGGACCACGGGCATGCCTAAGGGTGTGATGATAGAGCACAATAGTGTTGTTAATTATGTTTTCAATGTTAGCTGCTATGTTTCTAAAGAGGCTCGACGATTTGATTTTTCAACTAATCTTGCTTTTGATTTATCGATTACAACAACGCTTGTTCCATTGCTTTTGAGCAGAACAATCGTTATTTATTCTGGAACATTGGCGTGCGTGGAAGATTATATAGAGCATTTAAGGATACATCATATTGATTTTATTAAATTAACTCCTTCCTATCTTTCTCAACTCTTTTCGTGCGCTGAAAAAGTTAAAGTTGAGCAATGTTTTTTGGGTGGTGAAGTGGTGACCCGGAATCAACTAACAGAAATTATAAAACATGCTCGAGTGATTTATGATGAGTATGGTCCAACGGAGACAACGGTTGGAGTATCGATTATTCAGAAAAATAAAGCCATGTACAAGGGTATTGGTAAGCTCTATAGTAATTGCACGGCTTATGTCTTAGATGAAAATTTAACGTCACTTCCTCTTGGTGTGATGGGTGAGTTGTACGTTGGAGGCGTGGGCCTTGCCCGAGGCTACCTCAACCAACCAGAATTGACCCGCGAGCGTTTTATTGAAAACCCATTTGCACCGGGGCGATTATATAAAACAGGCGATTTAGTTCGATGGCTGCCTGATGGTAATTTAGAATACATTGGGCGTAATGATTTTCAAGTTAAAATCAGAGGTTATCGCATTGAGTTGGGTGAGGTTGAGCATGCGTTGTTGAGTTGCGCGGGAGTTAAACACGCGGTTGTAATGGCAAGCTTGATCGCAAAGCGTTACCTCTCCCTGAGTTTAAGACAAATGAGCACATGTTTGTTGCGCCACGTAATACACGAGAACTGATGATTGCTAAGATCTGGCACGCTGTTTTAAAAAATCCTCGCATAGGCATCCAAGATGATTTTTTTAAATTAGGTGGAGATTCAATACAAAGTATTGAGGTGTCTGCAAGATTACAGCGTGCGGGAATAAGCGTTCGCGTGAAAGATCTTTTTACCTATCGCACGATACAAAAACTCGCAGAAAACTTAAATCAAAGCAAGCCTATTTTTGCCGAGCAAGGCCTCTTAACAGGTCGTTTTGATTTATTGCCAATACAAAAATGGTTTTTTGCCAAAGACATAAAATACCCCAATCATTGGAACCAATCTTTTTTGGTGCACGTACCTAAATTATCTATTGAAGGCTTAAGGCACATATTACTTAAATTAGTTGAGCATCACGATGTATTGCGGTTGCGATTTCAAGATGGTCAGCAGGTTTATACAGATTGTATGGATATTCCAGATATTAAGTTAGCTTCTGATTTTAAACAATGTACAGCATGGCAAAGTCATTTTGATTTAGAAGAGGGACCTTTATGGCAAATGGGATATGTAGAGGGCGGCTATTTATTTTTTGCGGCGCATCATTTAATTATTGATACCGTTTCCTGGCGTATTTTAATGGATGATCTTAAGTGTTTGTATGAAGGAGGCTTATTAGGACAAAAGAGTAGCAGTTATCGACAATGGGTGAAGGCGATGGGTAATTATACTCACCAACATCCAGATGAGGCCACTTATTGGCAAGTACATACGAATCCGGCTAGAAATTTAGCGGCCAAAGCCTATTGGAGTGAATGTAGGATTGACGCACAAACAACGCAACAATTATTAGCACATGCGAATCACGCCTACCATACCGAAATTAATGATTTGCTACTGACAGCACTTGCGTATATGTTACGGGATTGGACGCATCGTGCAGTCAATAGCATCACGATGGAGGGGCACGGGCGAGAAGTGATTGATGAAACCATCGATGTTTCACGTACAATGGGTTGGTTTACAATCCAATACCCTGTCACTCTTGAAGTAAAAGAGAGTATGCGTGAAAGTATTTTGTACATTAAAGAGGGCCTTCGTTTAATTCCTAATAAAGGGATTGGTTTTAGTGTATTTAACGAAAATGGACTATTGCCAGATATTACTTTTAATTATTTAGGCCGGTTTGATAGCTCATCAGAGGAGTGGCGGCTTGCGAGTGAATGGTCCGGACAAAACGTACATCCTGACAATACCAAGCCACATCTTCTAAACCTGAATGGGTTGGTTTTTGAAAACGAGCTTCAGTTTAATATTTCAACGTATACTTCAGAGCAAGATGCACAGTTGATTGCAACTGTTTTTCAAGCGCACCTTAAAGCCATTATTGAGCACTGTATTCGACAAACAAAAACTTACTATACACCGAGTGATTTTAAAACGGTTCAATTAAGTCGAGTATTACTGGATACTTTACAAGAAAGAGATCCGAATATTGAGGCTATTTATCCTGCAAATAGTTTACAACAAGGCTTTGTTTACCATGCGTTGAGCCAACCTGACGATGATGCTTATCGTGTACAACTGTTGCTTGACTATCACAGCACAATGAATGTTGAGATGTATAAAAAAGCTTGGGAGCTGGCGATTCAAACCTATCCTATTTTAAGGACTTATTTTAACTGGGACGAAGGGATTGTTCAGATTATTAGTAAACAAGGCCATTTGAACTGGATAGAGAGTAAAACCTGCGACATGAAAGCCCTTCAGGAGCAAGATCGTGCTCAAGCGTTTGATTTGCAGCAAGCAACGTTATTAAGGCTGTATTTTGTTCAACATCACGCATCTCATTATACGTTATTAAAAAGTGAGCACCATAGTATTGCTGATGGGTGGAGTAATTCTATTTTGCTCAATCAAGTTCATCACTATTATGCAATGCTTTGTGCGGGACAGCAGCCTGTGATTGTAGCAGATACGGTCTATTTACAGGTGCAAAGCTATATTGCGACACATAAGGCTCGTGCAATTGAGTATTGGAAAACGGTACTGCAAGGCGTAGAGGCGGCGAATAATCTGAATGTTCTTTTGAGCGAAACGCTTGATTTTGACTTGGTTAGAACGGTAGTGACTCCGTGTGAGGAAATGATTCGTATTGAACGTGGCGAGTGCCATGCATTAAATCAATTAATGAGCCAGGAAGGAATAACGTTGCATGCGTTAATTCAATTTACCTGGCATAAGTTAATTCACACGTACACGCGAGATGAATGCACTATTGTGGGCACTACAGTATCGGGTCGCGCCATACCTGTTACGGGTATTGAGAATAGCGTAGGATTGTACATTAACACACTGCCGTTAATTATTGATTGGGCACCTCGATCAGTGCGAGAGCAACTTCGCTTGATTGAGGCGCGTGCTGCCGAATTAAACGAGTATAGTTTTGTTGATTTAGCTCGGCTACAACGCAATGGGCGTCGATTATTTCACAGTTTGTTAGTATTTGAGAATTATCCGACAGAGTCAATTGAGAGTACGGATGCTTCCTTAGAGATATGTTTTCGAGGTGCTATCGAAAAAATAGATTATCCATTTGGATTGCTTGCGTATGAAACAGATGATGGCTTAATTTTGAAGTTAAAATATGATGGCGCGTATTTGACGAGAGTTAAAGCGCAGCGTTTATTGGCACAACTTGCGATTATTATGGCGCAATTGCCTGAAAAAATAGAGCAACCGCATTCAACCATCAGCTTACTTACACCCCAAGAACATCAACAAATCATTTATGACTGGAATAAGACCGAAAAGGAATACCCTCGCGATAAAACCATTCATCAATTATTTGAAGAGCAGGTTAAAAAAACACCCAATAGTATAGCGGTCGTGTTTGAAGACCAACAATTAACGTACAAAGAACTTAACGCGACAGCGAATCAATTGGCGCGTTTTATTCGCAAACAAAATCCTGGTGAGCTGGTTGCTATTTGCATGGAGCGCTCATTGGAAATGATGGTGGCCATTTTAGGTATTCTTAAGGCGGGGTGTGCTTATGTACCGATTGACCCTCATTATCCACAAGAGCGGATTGATTATATTTTACAAGATACGAACGCCAGTCTTGTGTTAGATAATGACTTAAAAGACAAACCCTATCAACATGAATCAAAACAGAATTTAACCCCTATGAGCAGGCCGAATGATTTGGCGTATGTGATTTATACGTCTGGGACCACGGGCATGCCTAAGGGTGTGATGATAGAGCATCAAAGTGTTAGCAATTTGATTTACAACCAGCGTAAATTTTTTAATGTGTGCTCACAAAGTAGAATATTACAGTATGCTCAACTCATATTTGACGCATCGATTTCTGAATTATTTTCGGCCCTTTTTACCGGCGCTGCATTGGTTATTATTGATAATGTATCGCGATTGGATGCGGCGTTGTTGATTGATTTTTTAGAAGCACAAAAAATTACGGTTGCTACATTACCACCAGCGTTACTGAAAACGCTGGAATATCGAGCGCTGCCCTTGTTGCAAACATTGGTTGTTGCAGGAGAAGCTTGTGATAAAGCCCTCATGGTTCAATGGAGTAATAATCGTCGGTTAATTAATGCATATGGTCCAACAGAAGGTACTGTTTGTGCCGCGATGCATGAATATGGTCGTAATGATTTAAGCTCAAATATTGGATGCTCATTAAATAATACAACGCGTTATGTTCTTGATGATAATCTTTGTCCTCTTCCTACAGGTGTCATAGGCGAGCTTTATATTGGAGGTGTGGGTCTTGCCCGAGGTTATCTCAACCAACCAGAATTGACCCGCGAGCGTTTTATTGAAAACCCATTTGCACCAGGGCGGTTATATAAAACAGGCGATTTAGCTCGATGGCTGCCTGATGGTAATTTAGAATACATTGGGCGCAATGATTTTCAAGTAAAAATCAGAGGTTATCGCATTGAGCTGGGTGAGGTTGAGCAGGCACTGTTGAGTTGTGCGGGCGTTAAACAAGCGGTCGTTATTGTGCGTGATTCAAGGCTCATTGCTTACTATATTGGGGAGACTGGAGTAGATTTGGGTCATAAACTTCCTCAGTACATGATTCCAAGCGCTTTTATTCAAGTGGCGTCTTTTCCATTAACAATAAGTGGTAAATTAGATAGAAAAGCGTTGCCTCAGCCTGATTATATAAACAGTCAAAGTATTTATATTGCCCCACGAAATGCGCTTGAAGTAACCATTTCAAAGGTATGGCAAGATATTTTGGGTATTCAGCTCATTGGGATTCATGATGATTTTTTTCACCTAGGGGGCGACTCTATTCAAAGCATCCAAGCTTCGTCGCATCTGCAACAGGAGGGTGTTGATTGTCGTGTGCGTGATATTTTTGAGCATCGTTGCATTGAACGATTAGCATATGCATTGAGTAACGCTCAACATGAGACAAGAGTAGTCGATGCAGAACAAGGTGTATTAGTTGGTGAGTTTGAACTGCTCCCGATTCAATCCTGGTTTTTTGAGCAAGCATTTCTTGAGCCTAATCATTGGAATCAATCGTTTTTAGTGCAGGTTCCCGCGCTTTCATTCGAGCGTCTTGAAGCTATTTTAGCTATATTGATTGAGCGCCATGACATTCTGCGTGTACGCTTTAAACTCTATTTAACGGGTGAAATACGACAAATATATCAGGTGGCGCCTGATAAAACCGCATTGAAGTTATTAGACGTAAGCTTGTTAAATGCAGCGGAAATTGAAAATACATTCAGTGCCTGGCAAAGTGAATTTAACGTATACGAAGGGCCGTTATGGCAAATGGGTTATGCGTATGGTTATGCAGATGGAAGTGCGCGTTTATATTTTGCATTTCATCATTTAATTATAGATACCGTTTCGTGGAGAATATTAAGAGATGACGTTAAGCGCTTATATGCAGGAGAGACATTAACGCAAAAAACAAGCAGTTACCGGCAATGGGTAAATACAATGATTGCCTATGCATTGGCCAATCAGGAAGAGGAAATATATTGGCAAGATCAGTTGATTCATTGTCCGGATTATAGCGCTTGCTCGACATGTATGGATTTAAATGATGAATTCATTATATTCGATAAACAAATGACGCAACAATTGCTTGAGGTGGCAGGGAGTGCTTATCACACTGAAGTTAATGATTTGTTACTGACAGCATTGGCTTATACATTAAAAGACTGGCAAGGTGGTCCGGTGCACGTGATTAGTTTGGAAGGGCATGGGCGAGAGGAGATAGATGAGAGCATCGACGTGTCAGGTACCGTTGGGTGGTTTACATCTCAATTTCCAGTTAAGTTGGAAATAAAAGATAATATTGCAGTAACGATTAAACATATTAAAGAATCTTTACGATATATCCCGCATAAAGGCATTGGATATGGCGCATTAACATATTATGGAAATAAAAACCTCGGTCAAGAGAGTCTATTTTCGTTGATTCAATTCAATTATTTAGGTGTACTTAGTCGTCATCATGAGAGCTGGTCTTTTTCGAGTGAATCATCAGGCCTTTCTGTACATTCTGATAATATGAATCATTTACCCATGATAATGATTAACGGATACGTGGCTGAGGCGCAATTGCGTTTTAATGTAAGTTTACGGCTAGATAAGACAGCAAGTCTGAAATTTAGTACAGATTTTTGCTCAAACCTTAAAATGATTACCCTGCATTGTGTAAACAAGGTAAATCATCAACAGCTAGTCTATACGGCCAGTGACCTATTTAAATTTACCCCTTATGAAATTATTTGTAAGGAGCAATGTGAGCTTCCTGTGTTTATGTTTCCAAGTGCAGGAGGTGGTGCTGAGGTTTATTATAATAATGTTGTTAATACATTAAAAGATAAACAAAAAATGGTTTTGTTTAATAATTATCATAATGACTTAAGACTTCAATTTGGTGCCGGTGCAGTATGGGGGGAAACGTATGAGGAAATAGCTGCCTATTATGTTCGACATTTGAAGCGTGTACAGAGATCTGGTCCTTATGTATTATTTGGTTGGAGTTTTGGTGGGACATTGGCTTTTGAAGTGATGAGGCAGTTAACCGCCGTTGGCGAACATGTTTCAAAAATCATATTAATTGATTCTTTTTTTGATTATAAAACAGTGGTTGATAAGCTTAGTGTCAATATACGCGAAGATGATATTAATTACCGGTACCAGCCCATTCCAGTTCAATTAACGAAAACGAAAATAATCTTGTTTAAAGCCACTTTAATGGATCCGGCGGGAGATGGTGAAAAATCAGACATTATGGATTTGTTTAATTATTATACTCAAACTTTAGATAATGGTTTGTCTGGTATATGCCAAGCGGATATCGAAGTGATTTCCATGGATGCGACACATAGCAATTGGCATCTAAATCCTTTAGTGGTTTACAAGGCGCTGCGCTAAGGCCGACTATCGTCGGCAACTTGGTGATATAATCAGGGTTTATCGTTCATCGAGACCATTGTGCACAAACATTCAAAAACCCATAACAAAATTGTTCGTGGAATTTTAAAACAAATTGCCCA
>JAUYQG010000101.1 GCA_030695645.1 Legionellaceae bacterium | reverse complement strand
CTCAGTAACAAATTTTTATTTTTTTAGCGTTGTCGGCTCGTGTGCGTTGCACACTCGCCGACTATTTGATAGGATCCAAAGGATAGATTGAGTAATTGATCTTCTATCTTAAATCAAGCCACTTCCTGTCTCACCGATGGGGTCCACTGTAGCGGTTCGCTTCAAACCAGAGCATGCTGGACAATTAAATTTTTATCTCAACTTAGTTGATCGGTACCTTAAAACTGAACAAGATAATCCTACCATAGGTTTATTGCTTTGCAAATCAAGAAGCAAAGTCATCGCAGAGTATGCTTTAAAAGGCATAGAAAAACCAATAGGTGTTTCTGAATATCAACTTACAAAAGCAATCCCCGAAAACTTAAAATCTAATCTACCAAGTATTGCGGAGCTTGAAGCTGAATTCAGTGAAGAAAATCTTGATGATAGTGCGCGTACGAAAACGTGAATAATTTTCGCACCCATTATAAAATTAGAGAGTTACTATGGTAAATAGTCCTATACCAAAACCAATAATAGATACCTGCCAACATCTTAAAGATAAAGATTGGCAAGCATTTACTCCGCCATCATTTGCACCACATGACCTTATTTTTTGTTTGGATTTTCTAAAGCAATATGATAATAACAATGCCACATTCGAATCTTATCGCCGAGAAGTAGAACGATTAATTCACTGGGCCTGGTTAATTGAAAAAAAATCACTGCTTGATTTAAAACGACAAGACATAGAAAACTATATTCAATTTTGTCTTGATCCACCTAAGTCTTGGATTGGCTTTAAAAAAGTATCACGTTTCATTTCGCGCAATGGTGAGCGCATTCCCAATCCTGAATGGCGCCCTTTTGTTGTTACTATCAGCAAAGCTTTTCATAAAAATGGATTGAAACCAGATAAACAAAATTATCAGCTATCACAAAAAGCAATTCGTGAAATCTTTACAATACTCAGCAGTTTTTATAATTACCTGGCTTTAGAGGAAAAAGTATTGCTTAACCCAATTACCCTCATCAAGCAAAAAAATAAATACATTCAAAAACATCAGCATCAGGCACAAGTAATGCGCCTAAGTGAAAAGCAATGGCAAACATGCCTTGATACAGCTAAAGAAATGGCAATAGATTCACCCGAAAAGCATGAGCGCACCCTATTTATTATTTCTGCACTTTATTTATTATACCTACGCATATCAGAATTATGCGTAAGTGATCGTTGGTCACCTGAGATGGGGCACTTTTACAAAGACAGTCAAGATTGTTGGTGGTTTAAAACGGTAGGAAAAGGTAACAAAATGCGTGATATTGCAGTACCGGATGACATGCTTGCCGCACTCAAGCGTTATCGCATAAGTCAGCAGTTAACTCCCCTCCCCACGATCAATGAGCAAACACCGCTGTTACCGAAAGAAAAAGGTAAAGGTGGAGTGGCCAGCTCAAGGCATATTCGTCGTTTGGTTCAAGATTGCTTTGATAAAACGATGCAAGTTTTAAGAGCAACAGGATTTTCAGCAGAGGCCGATAGTTTTGAATCAGCGACGGTACATTGGTTACGCCATACGGGTATTTCAGATGATATCAATATGCGCGGACGACCTGTGGCGCATGTTCGGGATGATGCGGGCCATAGCTCAAGTGCTATTACTGATCGGTATAATGATATTGATCTCATCGAACGACATCAGTCTGCCAAGTATAAAAAATTAATATTAAAAGAAGATTAATTAGTATTTTTTGGCAATTCTGACAACACTTTTGACCGTTTTGTATTTAACTTTTAGTGATTTCCGCAGCACTGCTGCGGAAATCGATTCGGTGGATTATCACTATTGTAATAATCATGTTTATCACAAATAACATCTGTTTCGAGGTGGCGAAGTCACTTAAGTGACTATCCGGACTTCTTCCCCATAGTCCTACATAAGATCCTTATTTTTCTTGTAATCACCAAAAGAAATAACTTTGTTGTTTTGATTACTGTCTGAACTCAAGGTTGATTCCATCTGTACGTCCAGTTGTTCAACAAAGGTCTTCCTCCAAAAATCGACTATTCGCTCTTCTGGATAAAAATAATCTTGATCCTCAAACGTTGACCGGAGCAATCGATTTACATAATAACCAGAAGAAAACAGTTCATCATCATCTTTTGGTAATCGACCCGCCAGCTCGATCTGATCTCTGAAATGAAAAATCACATCATTAATGTGCGCCTGAACACTTCGGTTATAACTCTTACAACAATTAAACTCAGCATATTTGCTTAGCCTTGTAAGCACGCGTTGACTGGTAACATCATCCAATCCACATAGAAAATTCATTTCATTATATAACCTGAACATAAATAATTTGAAAAAAGAGTCGGGATCTATTTTTTTTATATTTGCAAAAAGAATGCTATACCGACTCATCACGTGCATGGCAACCACACAATTTTTCCGTTTGACCTGAAAAGAATGAACGACCCACTGCAGATTACTGCTGGCGACACAATCATCAGCAATTTTATTAACGGCTGAACAAACGTGATCCCTAAAATTTTGAGTACAATTAGTCGAGTAGCCACTCCCCATTACTGAGGAGCGGCCCTCTAAGAACGCAACGTGCGACTTTCACCGCATTACGCTCAAGCCCGCATAAGATTAAATCAGTTTCAATCCGGCTTACTTTGAGTTTTTCAGTAGCGTTTTCCTAGCCTTGCGCTCCTGTTCTCTTTTCTGGAAATATTCCTTGAATTGAGGATCAAAAGGGTTCGCAGCAGCCATAATTTTCTTGTGTCTTCGGATGTGCGTTTCGGTTGCGTTCTTTAAATAGGCCCCAGGTTACGGTCCGTGCCTTTTGGGGCCACTTTAGATAAATTCATACTGGAAACTTGCCAATAATATCTTCATATTCAATTTGCGCGTCAGAAATTGATAACTTCGAGTAAATTTCAAGCGATTTTCGGCTCTCAT
>JAUYQG010000100.1 GCA_030695645.1 Legionellaceae bacterium | reverse complement strand
TGGGCAATTTGTTTTAAAATTCCACGAACAATTTTGTTATGGGTTTTTGAATGTTTGTGCACAATGGTCTCGATGAACGATAAACCCTGATTATATCACCAAGTTGCCGACGATAGTCGGCCTTAGCGCAGCGCCTTGTAATAATAATATAAGTTAAATAGATCACTTATTCTTATTATAAGCGCTTGTTTTTCCGTGTATAAGTATAAAAAAACCTTTTTAATCTATTGAGTTATATCCATTTTTCTCTGTAGTAAACAGCGGTATAAGATCGGTATTATCTTTTGATAAAACCGGCAGATCACGATTGTCGAATGGTTATCAACGGAATAGCACACCTATATTACAAGGGTTACTCACAGGTAAGTTCTGGTACCAATGGCCCTTGTTTGTTTACCTGATTCGATGTATGTTCTACTTTTTTACAAAAATACATTTCGATGACATTACTTGAACGGCTACACGATGAATTACAGATGAACGGCGCAATGCCTTTTGTGGATTTTATGCAGTTGGCTTTGTATGCCCCACAGTTTGGCTATTATAATGCCGGTTTGCAAACGTTCGGGGTTGGTGGTGACTTTATTACAGCACCTGAGTTAACGCCATTATTTGGTCATACAATTGCCAATCAATGCGCACAAGTATGTCATGAGTTGACGAACCCTATTCTATTTGAATTTGGTGCGGGTTCAGGGCGGTTGTGTGTGGATATACTCATGCGTCTTGAGCAGCTGGATGCGTTGCCTTTTGAATATCATATCTTGGATGTCAGTTGTCAATTGCAATCCAGACAACAACAATTAGTGCAACAGACGATCCCGCATCTTGCCGACAAAATAAAATGGTTGTCATCTTGGCCTACGAAGCGGTTTTGTGGCGTGATTATTGCAAATGAAGTGTTGGATGCGATGCCTGTCCATCGTTTTTTAAAAACAGAAGAGGGCTTGTATGAGATTTATGTTGGCCTAAATGAGGCGGGACATTTGTCGGAAGTGGCTAAGCCTTGTGTTAATTCTCGCGTTATTAGTCATGTTAATACGGTTTTGCCGCATGACTTAGTTCCTTACCAGTCGGAAGTTAATTTATTTATTGATGATTGGATGTCACAATGCCATGCTATGCTGGATGTGGGGGTGATGTTTATTTTAGATTATGGTTTTCCTAGACATGAATACTACCATCCTGATCGAACTCAAGGTACATTGATGTGTCATTACCAGCATCTGGCACATGCCAATCCATTGTTATATGTAGGCGAACAAGATATTACGGCTCATGTTGATTTTACGCACGTGGCAGAAGCGGCTTTAAGTGCAGATTTTCATGTTGCGGGTTATACTAATCAAGCCTCTTTTTTGCTAGCTAATGGGTTGCTGTCTTTATTAGAGCAGTTTGAAGGTGATGGTTTGATCAATACAAAGCAAGCAATAAAAACATTACTTCAACCGAACGAAATGGGGGAACTATTCAAAGTCATGGCGTTGACGAAACAATGTGATCTGGCGTTGAATGGTTTCCAATTACACGATAAACGAGCGAGTTTGTAATCATGGTTAGATATTTAACTACAGTTGAGTTACAGAAAGAATCCATGAAATTTTCAGCGGGTCATACGACCATTTTTTCTGCAACAAATCGTGAACCATTACATGGTCATATGTATGCTGTGTATTTGGCATTAACGACTTGGGTTGAAGACAATGGAATGACGTTTGATTATCGATATTATAGAGAGCGGATACATTCGTTATGTCGCCATTTAAATCAAACATTTCTCATGCCAGAGTTTTCGCCGTTTTTAACCTTTTCTGAAGATGATGAGTATTATTATTTTACGTTTAATCATAAAAAAATACCGTTTCTTAAAGAAGACGTGACTATTTTACCGGTAACGAATATTACGGTAGAAGAGTTATCGCGCTGGTTTGTTACAGAGCTTATTCGCGAAGAGGCTGAATTAGCACGGCACAGAATTGAAACAATTGTGGTCAAAGTGTTCTCAGCTCCTGGGCAATCAGCAAGTCACTCATGGCATCGATAAATGGTTGTTTATAAAGTTTCTGTTTTACATACTAATCGTGATTGTTTTGATTATATCGCGAAAGACCTTGAACCCTGCATCGGCGGACGTGTTTGGGTGCCTTTTCGTAATCAAACGAAACTAGGTGTGGTCGTGGGGGTAGGAGAACCGGAGCGTGCGAACGTAAGTCTTAAATCAATAATTTCTATCCTGGATGCCACACCCATACTATCGGACGATATGTTGGCATTGTGCCGTTGGGTGAGTACTTATTACCAATCGCCATTATCGGAAGTCTTTTCGTTGGCATTACCCAAAAAATATCGCCTAGGCGACGATCGTCAACTACCCATGTGTGATTATTACGCTTTGGTTTTGCCTTGTGACGAAGCACATGAACGCGTATCACCCCGAGCTATACGACAGCACGCGGTGATTGATTATATTGGAAGTCGATCAGAGCCTTCATCTAAAAAAGAATTAAGTTTGGCAGGATTCAATTCATCTCAATTGCGTGTGTTAGTAGATACTGACATTTTAGTAAAGCATTCGTGGGTTGAGATGCCATCAAGGCCCGTTGGAATACCCTCACAGCCGTTGCCGTTGAATGAAGAGCAGCACGTAGCATGGAATATCATCAGCGAGGCACTCCACTCGTATCATTGTTTTTTATTACAAGGTGTTACGGGTAGTGGTAAAACAGAGGTGTATTTGCAGGTGATTGCTAAGACGTTGGCAATGGGACGCCAAGTGCTTGTTTTGGTTCCCGAAATTGGCTTAACACCGCAATTACTTGCGCGGTTTAGCTCACGATTTCAAGAACCTATGGTGGTTATTCATTCGAATCTAAATGACACGGAACGCCAACATGCCTGGCAGTTGGCCCATGATAATTACGTTAAATTAGTCATTGGTACACGTTCAGCTATTTTCACACCCATGCCAAAGTTAGGTTTAATTGTTATTGATGAAGAGCATGATTCGTCTTTAAAGCAAATGGAGGGTGTTCGTTATTCGGCACGAGATACGGCCCTGATGCGTGCCCATTTTGCTAATATTCCGATTATATTGGGTTCAGCAACCCCTAGTTTAGAGAGCCTGCATAATTGCGCATTAAAAAAACACACCTTGTTGCGATTAAATCAAAAAGCGTTAACCAGCACGCCTTTGCATTATCAGATTTTAGACATACGCAATCAACCAATGCAACATGGGTTAGCAAATCCGACTCTTGCGATGATTGGCGAACATTTACAACAGGGAAATCAGGTTTTAGTCTTCATTAATCGTCGTGGTTTTTCTCCGGTACTGCTATGCCATCAGTGCGGATGGATAGCGGATTGTCATGGGTGTGATACGCATTTAACGTTGCATCGATCGGCAAATCAATTGATTTGCCATCATTGTGGATTGACGAAACCCATGATCATTCGTTGTCAATCCTGCAAGGGACAGGAGCTCTTACCAGTAGGAGCGGGTACGCAGCGAATTCATGAATATTTATCATTACAGTTCCCGACTACGTCAATCCTACGTGTCGATCGCGATGAAGTGAGTAAAAAAAACGCGATGAATGAGCATTTGAACCGGATACATGCGGGGGATGCACAACTCATTGTAGGGACGCAAATGTTGGCGAAAGGACATCATTTTCCTCGATTGACGTTAGTGGTTGTATTGGATGCCGATAATGGTTTTTATAATCAAGATTTCCGAGCATTGGAGCGTTTGGGGCAGCTATTAACGCAGGTTTCGGGTCGCGCGGGACGTGCTGAGTTTCCGGGGCAAGTGGTGATTCAGACGCATTTACCACAACACCCTATGTTGAATGTATTGATACAAGAAGGTTATGAATCGTTTGCACAGACTTTATTAAGCTCCCGACAACAGGCGTCTTTGCCACCGTATCACTTTTTGGCTATGTTAAGAGCCCAGGGACATAATCAAGAAAAATTATTAAGTTTTATGCATGCGGTAAAAGATCAATTAATCACTACAGGTGTCCATGTATTAGGCCCAGCCCCCGCTCCTCTGGCTCGCAAAGCGGGCCAACATCGAATGCAACTGATGGTAAAATCCCCCTCCCGAAAGGTCTTAAGCGCAGCATTAACGCCTGTGCGCGGTTGGTTACTAAGCAATAAGTTAAGCACCGGTTTGCGGTGGAATATTGATGTGGACCCGATGGATTTGTCTTAATGAGGTTGATTTATCGTCCTTTATGTACTAAAGTTAATCATACGGAGTGGTTGATTATTGTTTTAGATGTTTCTCTAAACAATAAAAGAAACCCATTTGTTATTCAATAACAGGGAGTTCGTTATGAAAACGTCATTATTCTTATCCGCTGTAGTATTAGGTGCAGCGACACTTGCCTTTAGTTCAAGTGCTTTAGCAGACAAGTATTATGTTACAGATCCCATCACAGGTGTTGTTGTCGGTGTTGGTAACATTGTAACGGGTGCTGCTCATGGTGTTGCATATGGTACTGGGAAGGTTTTAACGGGTGCTGGGCACGTTGTTCATGGTGTGGCATATGATACTGGACATGTTGCTCATCGTGTTTCTCACACAAATTACAAACATGCTCGTACTCATAGGTATAATTGGTAAATAATCTGAAAAAAAGGAAAAAAAGGCGTTTTAAAAACGCCTTTTTTTTAGCAATTCTGGGTGAACGAGGTAGGGTGGGCAAAGGAGCTTGCGACGTGCCCACCGTTGTACCACTGCTGGTGGGCACGTCGCAAGCTCCTTTGCTCACCCTACGAATTCAGTGATATTTTGCGAAAAATAATTTTA
>JAUYQG010000092.1 GCA_030695645.1 Legionellaceae bacterium | reverse complement strand
ATATCAACGACAATCGGCTCATTTTGTAAAAACATTTACAATCAGGACAATTAACGATCTAATTATGAGGGATAGATCTGAAATTTCTTGGACAAAAAGACATGAGGCTCTTTTCATGTCTTTTTGTCCAAAGTCCAAATTAGGGATCTCGAACTTAATAAGTTCGGGATCCCTAAGGGCTATTTTCGAAACAAAAGCGTCACGTCAATGGCATCAAAGGTATAACTCTGATTACAAAAATCACAATTGACTTCGACCACCTCTTTTTCTTGCAATAATTGCCGAACATCCTCCTCCCCCAATACGGTAAGAACCTGTTTCATTTTTTCATGACTGCAACGGCAATGAAAATGAACTGGACGGGCATTGTACAAACGCAACTCGGTTTCATGATACAAACGAT
Organism: Legionellaceae bacterium; assembly: GCA_030695645.1. GTDB lineage: Bacteria > Pseudomonadota > Gammaproteobacteria > Legionellales > Legionellaceae > JAUYQG01. The sequence continues at coordinate 9,139 of JAUYQG010000092.1, read as the reverse complement.
GTAAAATGGTGGGATTATCCAACGTCAACAGCTCGTGTTCAGTAATAGTTTGACCGATATGCACAGCGTATTCCCAAAACTGCTCTCGTTGCAAGCTATTTTGGCCCGGCATCAGTTGCAACAACATACCGGCAGCACCATCATCATTAACGGCGAGCCAGACCTGGCTGGGAATTTGCTCGGACTGCGCAAAATAGTGCATAAGATTTTCACCCATTGACGTTGAGTGAAGAGGAACCACGCTTTGATAGGTTTGTGTTTGATTAAATGGCGTAATATTCAACACCATTTTCCCTTGCAAAAAAGCACCGTTGTAATCCAAGCCCTCTTCGTCTTCTTGGTATTTCGCAAACGCACGAATTTGCAAGTGATTATCACACTGCACTAATAACAAAGGTAAGCGTTTATCTCCATGAAACTGCAAGCTAATTTCACCTTCAAATTTTATACTACCGGCCAGCAAAACACACGATAACATCGCCTCGCCTAACAGCCGCTTCACCGCCGTGGGATAGGGGCGTTGTTGCATAATTGTTTTATAGGTAGTATCAAAGTGGACGATTTCACCGCGAATACTGGCATGCTCAAAGAGAAACCTTTGCAACGTATCGATGTCATTCATAATAATGGACGCTCAAAAATAAAAACGTACAGTATATCAGAATCAAGGTGTCTATGTTACGGAGACTTCAAAGATGGACGGAGCAAACACTTGATAATTCCGCACAAAGGTCGTAACCTCTCAATTTTGGCTGCCTTTCTGTTTTTTTCAGGTTCAGTGTGATGAGTAACTTACTTAAAACAATTATTGTCGATATAACTCCGATACTTCCTGGCGGTGAGAATGGCGGAGCGAAAGTATTTGTCCTCGAATTGCTTTCGCGTCTTGCGGACATGGCACCCTCAACACAGTTTATTTTATTAACACAAGCTTCGGCGCATGATGAACTCCAAATGATGGACCGCGAGAATATGTCTCGACGAATGATTACAAGAGTGACTGGCAAAAAGTCATTCTTAGCCCGTGGTGTCGCGTACATTTTCCGTAAATTACCACGAATTCCTCAACGATTCAGTCTGTTGGGTTATCGCATCCATGCTCGACTCAGACGACATGCCATCAAGCAGCTCCTAAATGAAGTCAACGCCGATTTGGTTTTTTGCCCATTTACAGCACCGACCTATGTAACGCCGGGTATACCAACGGTTTGCACGATTTATGACTTACAATACAAAACATACCCCGCATTTTTTGACGCTGAAGACATTGCCAATCGGAGTCACGCATTCACTGAGGCCTGCCGGCGATCCTCCATGCTCGTCGCCATTTCAGACTATTCACGTCAAACGGCGATGAAGCATGGCGGGGTCAAACCGGAACACATTCAAACGGTTCATTTACGCATGGCAAAGCGCATAGCAACTGACACCCCCACCGATAACGCCTTGCTTAACAAGCTCGGTTTGGTATCACAACATTATTTACTTTATCCCGCCAATTATTGGATGCATAAAAACCATGAAATGCTTCTGACTGCTTTTAAAATGGCATGCCATCAGGGTGGACTAGGGGAAGACATCAAACTGGTGTTTACCGGTGCGCCTGGCGAGCGCCAACGATGGCTGCTTAATGCGGCCAAGAATATGAAATTAGAGTCGCGCGTTCTATTTCTCGGTTATTTAAACAATCAAGAGCTGGCCACCGTCATGAATAACTGCGCCGGTGTCGTGTTCCCTTCGTTGTATGAAGGATTTGGATTACCAATTCTTGAAGCGATGGCAGCCGGCGTACCGGTTGCGTGCAGTAATACAACGTCACTGCCTGAAGTAGCTGAACATGCCGCTATATTTTTTGATCCCCGCATTCCAACACAAATTGCTGAGGCTATGATTACCCTAGTATCGGATTTTGAACGACGAAAAAGACTCGTTTCAGCGGGCCAAGAGCGCGTAGCGTTGTTTTCCGATTCGAATCACATGGCAAAGGAATACTGGGATATTTTTCAACGGGCTTTTACCGGAGCAACGCATTCAAAAAATGCTACGGTTAAAGCAGTATCTACCGAAAAAGAAGGAGTTTAGATAACACCATGCAATTAATACCAACCATCCTGTGTGGCGGAGCGGGCTCACGTCTATGGCCTGTTTCACGAGAACTGCATCCCAAACCATTTATTCGCCTGGTAGATGGCCTAAGTTTATTACAAAAAGCATTTTTAAGAGGGGCAATGCTACCGGGCGTTCAAGAAATACTGACCGTTACCAATCGTGAGCTTTTCTTTAAAATTGAAGGGGAGTTTCGAGACGTTAATCAAGGTGGTCTTACAACATCCTTCATTCTTGAACCGTTTGGACGAAATACCGCGGCAGCCATTGCCGCATCCGCTTTGCATGTCATCAAACATCATGGCGAAGACGCGTTATTATTGGTTTTGGCGGCCGATCACTTAATTATCAATCAAGCGGCATTCCAACAAGCCGTGACCGATGCCGCTGCACTAGCTTTGACAGGGAAACTCATCACATTTGGTATTCAACCCAATGAGCCCAATACGGGTTATGGATATATTGAGACGGATGGCAACGAGGTCTTACGTTTTGTTGAGAAACCAACGCTGGACGTAGCTGAAACGTATTTGGCAACCAAACGGTTTTTATGGAACTCAGGCATGTTTCTCTTCACCGCGGGTGCCATATTAGAAGCCATGCAAGAATGTTGCCCTGATATTTTATCATCCACAAAAACCTGCCTTGCGGCCTCATCTGAAATCGTGAGCAACTCCGGCATTCAATTGATACTTGAACCAGACAGCTTTGCCCATGTTCCTGACAACTCCATTGATTATGCCGTCATGGAAAAATCCAAACAAATTGCTGTGATACCTTGCGATATTGGCTGGACCGACGTTGGATCGTGGCGAGTACTGGGTGATCTGATTGCCGCGGATGAACAAGGTAATCGTATCGATGGTGAAGCTTGTTTGCATGATGTGACCAACTGCTTTATACAGAGTAATAGTCGATTGATTGGGGCCGTTGGTGTCGAGGGGCTTTTGATAGTTGACACTCCTGATGCGTTGTTAGTCGCTGATAAAACTCGCGCTCAAGATGTCAAACATATTTATGCTCAATTAAAAAAACAAGGTCACGAGGTACATAAGCTCCATCGCACGGTCCATCGTCCGTGGGGAAGCTATACTATTTTAGAAGAAAGCGCGCGATTTAAGATCAAACGAATCATCGTCAAACCAGGCGCGAGCTTAAGTTTACAAATGCATCATCATCGCAGTGAACATTGGATAGTCGTCAGCGGTATGGCTAAAGTCGTCAATGGTGATGAGGTGTTTTTTGTCAACATCAATGAATCAACGTATATTCCAGCGGGGCATAAACATCGCTTAGAAAACCCCGGCGTGCTCGATCTCGTGATGATTGAGGTGCAAAGCGGGGAGTATTTGGGCGAAGATGACATTGTGCGGTTTGAAGACAATTATGGACGCGTTCCGGAACCTGTCTAGCATGTTAAATCCTCAGCAAATGGCCGCAGTAAAATATATTGACGGACCTCTATTGGTCCTAGCAGGTGCCGGTAGCGGCAAAACTCGGGTGATTACGCAAAAAATCGCCCACTTAATCCACGCATGCGGTTATGCCGCTCATAATATCTGTGCGGTTACGTTTACTAATAAAGCCGCCAACGAAATGAAACATCGAGTCAGCGCTGTATTAGAGCCTGCGAAACGTCGTGGTTTAAAAGTAGCGACGTTTCATACGTTAGGCTTAAGTATTTTGAAGCGTGATGCCGACTATTGTGGTTTGAAATCTGGGTTTTCTATTTTTGATAGCGACGATTGTCTGCACGTTTTGCGTGGATTTTTACCCCCGGCGCGAGCGCATGATCGCGAGGATTTGATGCGCATACAACAGCAAATTTCAAAATGGAAAAACGACATGCTAGCACCCGATGACGTACTGCGAAGTATCGTCGAAGGTGGGGTGCCTGCTGAAACGGCTGCTATTTATCAACGCTATCAACAATCGCTGCAAGCTTACAATGCCGTTGATTTTGATGATTTAATTCGATTGCCCGTGATGATCCTCAATCACGATAGGAATGCCTTAGAGTATTGGCAAAACAAAATTCGTCATTTATTAATTGATGAATATCAAGACTCCAACAGTTGCCAATATGCGTTGGTTAAATTATTAGTAGGGACACGTGGTGCGTTGACGGCGGTGGGGGATGATGATCAATCTATTTATGCCTGGCGAGGTGCTCGGCCTGAAAATCTGGTGCAATTAAACCATGATTTCCCGAAACTAAAAATCATCAAATTAGAACAAAATTACCGTTCCACCACACGTATTTTGCACGCGGCCAATCAATTGATTGCGAATAATCCACACTTATTTGTGAAGCAATTATGGAGTGAGCTGGGCGCCGGTGAACTGCTGCGCGTGTTGTGTTGCAAAGATGAACAAGACGAGGCAGATCAGGTGGTCGCCGACCTCATTAGCCATAAATTACGTCATGGTCGAACGTACGGTGACTATTCCATTTTATATCGTGGCAATCATCAGTCGCGAGTATTTGAAAAAGTTTTGCGTCATCACGCCATTCCTTATCGCATCAGCGGTGGACAATCTTGGTTTGCACGCACCGAAGTCAAAGACATTTTTGCATACCTTAAACTACTCTGTAACGAATCGGATGATGCGGCATTTTTGCGGGTCATCAACACACCAAAACGCGGTATTGGTGAAACCACGTTAGAAGCCCTCGGTGACTACGCCAAAACACGCGGCCAAAGTTTATATGCCTGTTGTGATCACCTCGCTCTGTCAATACGCGTTGCTGAAAAACCTCGTGAAGCATTGCAAACATTTAAACAGTGGTTCTATAAAATCAAATTACGTTGCCAACAAGAACCCGTAGTACCGGTTTTACGCGACATGGTTGAGGCCATTGGTTATGAAGCTTACGTCTACGAACAATATGACACCCCCTTGAAAGCACAAAAATGCATGGATAACGTATGGGAGCTATTGGAATGGGTAGGACGACTCATCGATAAAAAACCGGAAAGCAGCTTAGCTGATGTCATTAATAAACTTATTTTAATCGACATTTTAGAACAAGCCGACGATCCGGACGCCGATACCTTACAACTCATGACGCTTCATGCCTCTAAGGGCTTAGAGTTTCCTTTTGTTTATCTTGTGGGCATGGAAGAGGCCTTATTGCCCCATCGCGTCAGCATTGATGATGATCAAATTGAAGAAGAGCGCCGATTGGCGTATGTGGGAATTACTCGTGCTCAGAAAGCCTTAACACTCACTCTGGCGAAACAACGTCGCCGAGCAGGCGAGCTTCACGATTGTCTACCCAGTCGCTTTTTAGAGGAACTTCCTCAAGATAGCTTGGAATGGTATGGCAAGACCGGCGAGCGCGACGAAGCACGATCGCGCGCCGTTGCTAAGTCACATTTGGAGGGGTTGAGGAATATGTTGGTTTAAGGACAGGGTTGACACAGCCACTGGGACATATCAACACCCGTTAATTCACCACTCACATCGACAATAGGATGAGTGGATTGATTCTGATGACTGACACCGGGTATATTGCAACAAGGATCTTTTGGTTTAAATAGGCTTAATTTAATGAGCTCTTTGCTTGCCGGCGTGCGTTGACCCGCCATGGTGGCAAGATTTTTAATTAAGCGAGGAGTCACATCAGAAACCGATGTAGCCGTCGGCAAGGCCGTTGCATCGGGCAAACCATTCATCTCCGCAGCAGGAACATGCTGTGCGGCAGCTACATAGTCCAAATCAGCAGGCTCAAGCCATACTGCTACAGCCGGCCGGATCCCTTGATTTTTTTCCAGGGCACGATCAAAACTAAGCTCAGCGCGTTCGCCATGCTGATCAAATAACGCAGCCAATGACGTCGTTGTATCTAAATTAGGATGCCGATATTCCTTCCGATCACTCGCCGCGCTATCCCACCAAGCCGCTAAATAAATCAACGGATAAAATAACGCTCTCAACGCTTTGCTAGGAAGGTCATCATCATGATCATGCCCACCCGATTCCTCTTGTTCATCCATTAACGAACCGATATCGTCTTTATGCGCATGCTCAAAACTAAAGAAATAATGCCAATCCTCAAAAAACTCCGCAACAATGCCTAAAATAGCCGATAAAATTTCGGGTATCCCGGGTACTCGATCAGATACCGCACCAATACTAATCAAATGCCCAAGGAAAAGCGCTAGCCGTAATGGTGTATAAGTCAATTTTAACAAAAGACGGAAGGGGTTTAATAATTGCCAAATATTGTCATGATGGGGTATAAACGTATGTGTTTTATTTAGTATCATCGCTAAATAAACGCGTATATTCATAATACTATACGGCAGTATTTTTTTACTGAAATCAATTCGTCGAATAGCAGCACTATCCAGTTCTGTGCGCATCCATGGCTGAGTATAACCACCATTTGCAGTAATGATGAGCGCGATTTGTTTATCCGACAAATGAATCTTTTCCAATCTCTTTGGATTTACAATGGCAAAATCTTTGTGAAATAAATCAGGGTTCTTAATCGTATCTTGCTCCGCAACACCATTCCAAGTCACATAAACCAGCTGCTTATCAGCCCATACATAACTATTTTGATATCGTGTCAAATCATCAGGCAGTGTAGAAAGCCAATGAAGATCGCGTCCCGATGTGTTTCCATCGGCATAGTATTTATCACCATGCTTAATCAGTGTTGGCTTATCTGACAAACCGGGAAGTTCAGCTTCCGCGTTGATGGATAACAAAACCTGATCATAAGGATGGGGCCCTACTTCCTCATCAAATTCTTCTAGTGTTGACAGCGTATTTGTTGCATTAAACACAAATTGCGCGACTCCAAGACTTGCTGCTACGATGCCAATAATAGCCACTGATATTTTAGCCATCCAAGTAAACACTGGGCGCGTATGCTTAATGACGGTCCACCAAGTCCCAGCAGTACAAATGGTTAACGCAAGCGTCAATGCGAATAAACTGACGGTAACAAACAGCATCAATCCCGTAGGAGCAGTTAAGCCCTTTTTTATATCGGTTCTGATTTTACGATAACGTTTCATGATCATGTCGTCATTTATTAGATCCGTAACAGCGTTATACGTTAACAGACCAAATGCTGTGCCCGCGATAACAGCCATCGGTACAATTAAGATTGGCCAAGCACCAAGCGGTATCGCCGCCACCAACGGAATAACGGCAAAAGCCTCGACTAATAAATAGGTTGTACCTAAAATCATAAATAATCCAGCAAGAGTGCTGCCTGATTGCGCGATCTGGAATATAAATTTTCGATTATTTAACTTTGATTGCCGCTGCTCGCGATGACTGTTCAAATAATGATTCAATTGCGTTTTATAAATTAACGTATCTAAAGTCTCTTGATCCGTTGGTAATAAGGAGGCGTCTGCATCAAGATATTCCTGCCTTGAAAAAGGTTGAAACCTTAGTTGCGAGTTTTGCTTATTCACTTTATAAATAGCGGACTCTTCTTCAACAAACACGTATTGCTCACTCAAGTCGTACGTAACGCTCGACTTATTTTGAACAACCCGAAGATGTTGTCCTATGAGAGTTATCCGGGGTATTTTGTCATCATCAAATAAATGCGTCCTAAATAACTCCTTTAACGTAAGAAGATTTTCTTCTATGTCCTTTTTTTCTATTTTACTTATTTTATCTAAATTAGGATGATCATATTGATGATGTAAACGTGTAAACTTCATATAGTCGAGAAAAAACTGGGGGTAATCGTCACCGAGGGAATCAAGCTTAGACAGCGCATTACGCAAGTTACGAGCAACCAGCAATCTCTCTGCTATTAAAGCATCAACCCTGAACTGTGCTGCTTTTATCTTCGCTGTATTTGATAATTTATCTCGTGCATTAGTAAGCCCCAACCGTTGACTCACTAGATCAGCAACCACCGATTTCCTAGCATCTAATTCAGAAACGAGACTTAGACTGTTACGGAACTCGTCTACAGTTAACAAATCACTATTTAATTCATCGCTCTGCTCAATACTGCCACTGTTTATCAGATGCTCGTATAACGTAACAAACTTTTCATAATCATCTTTTAATGATTCGGAGCAATCATAGGTCGTTTCTAATTTATCTATGATCAGTTTTAAGGATTCTTTAATTTCTATTTTGGGCAACAGATCGCGCAAACACTCCTTAGCAAGTTGTCGTTTTAAATAATTGGGTTTAAATAGTTTGTCCAATGCACGAATAATATTTTGATAGTAAATTTCACCTTCAAAACCAACAGAAAGCACAAATGCCACAACGGCAACGGCAAGAATGGGTATTAAAACATACATACCACTAAAACTTAAAAACCCGATAATAATGCTGACACCAATGACCAAAATCGCCAAAAGAAGCTGGGTCCAACTCATTGCTTGAAGGGATTTAAACCATTTACGTAACCTACCAGGCGATTGTGTATAGTCTAGCCTATTAACGTCGTCCCAGAATTTGTTCGCATGCTCTGTGAGACCTTGAGGATCGCGAGAGGTCGGCGTTGGAGGGACGCCAGAGGATTTTATCCATGACTTAATCGCATGAAAAACAAACATTTTTAGTCCTATATTTTGGCCTCGACTACCGCTGCGACCGAAATCAGAAATGATACTTTATATCAAATGAAAATGATTATCAACAACTATGACCATATTCTACCAAACTGTATATTTTGGACTTTGGACAAAACTGCATGCAATTCAGTCCAAATAAGTTTAGATCTGACATATTTATAGGCCAATAATATCAACGACAATCGGCTCGTTTTGTAAAAACATTTACAATCAGTACAATTAACGGGCTAACTATGAAGGATAGATCTAAAATTTCTTGGACAAAAGGACATGAGGCTCTTTTCATGTCTTTTTGTCCAAAGTCCAATAACAATAAAAAAAGGCAGCAATTCTGGGTGAACGATAAGGCCCTCTGTTCTAGGGCTATGTAGCGTTTTAATAAAATTATTTTTCGCAAAATATCACTGAATTCGTAGGGTGAGCAAAGGAGCTTGCGACGTGCCCACCAGCAGTGGTACAAC
>JAUYQG010000091.1 GCA_030695645.1 Legionellaceae bacterium | reverse complement strand
TTTAAAGATGGGATGGATTTTACCTCATATTGAGCATTTACATCAAATATCCCCTGCCGGCTCCGAACTGGTGGGCACGCTACCGCTTTGCCCACCCTACGTTCTACCATTATGGGTATGTTATTAAATTTGAGATCCCTAAGTGCTACAAAAAACTTGAGGATCGAGTATTAGCGTTTGTCCATTTGAATCCATCGTTTGATGACATCATAGGTTTTATCGAAAACAGAAATTAATTGGTTGTATAATTTTTCATCTAGTTGAGAATGTCCGGCTTTTAAATAGCGCTCGAGATATTGACAAGCATATTTCATTCTCACAAGCCCTGTACAGGCAGCACCGCCTTTCACTCTATGTGATAGTCTTTCAATTTCCACCCAGTCTTTTTGTGTATGGGCGGTCTCAATGGCTGCCTTTTCAGTCGGTATTTCTTGAGTAATTAGCGAGTTTAGAACGTCATTGAGAACCTCTCTATTATTACCCATGCACTGTAGAGCTTGCTCAATATCCAGTAAAGGGAATGCATCAAGCTCAAATAATTCCTTTTCGGTATTAGGCAAATCAGGGCCAAGTTTTCCGGAGCTTATCTTCGCTCGATTTTGCTCAGACGAGGTGTTTTGCTCAGGGTTGTATGATGTAAATTTAGACAAAATGCTCTTCAAAGTAGTAAATGACATCGGTTTAGTAAACACATCATTCATTCCTGACTGTATGCATTCAACATGAATTTCTCCTTCAGCATGTGCTGTTAACCCAATGATGGGTACCGGTTTTTTGTGCTGCATGATTTCCCAAGCACGAAGCTGTTGAGTAAATTCGCTTCCTGAAATACCCGGTAAACCAACGTCTGAAATGATCAAATCAAAGGATTGTGTTTTAGCAAATGTTAAGCCTGTCTCTCCATCTATTGCAGAAATAGAACGGAAACCTGCATTGAAAACAAGGGACTCGAGTGCTTTAAGTGCAATTGGATTATCTTCTATTAGTAATAAGTGTTGGTTATTTTTAGAATCGCTTTTAAATGGAGATGCAATGGGTAGATCAGTTAATGGACGCTTAGGTTGCCGTGATTTTGAGCATTCAGGAGCATTAAGTTCTTGCGAATTTAGGGGGCTGCCTGAAAGTGCAACATCATCGGCGAGACCAATTTGGCATGATAGCTCAAAATAAAAAGATGTACCTATCCCTTCTTGGCTGATTAGTTTTATTTCTGATCCTAACAGTTTCGCATAAGATTGAGCTATATGAAGTCCTACCCCATAGCCTGTATATAATCCTTTGTAAGAAGGAGAAGCTCTAAAAAAACGCTCGAATACTTTTTTCTGTTGATTTAATGGGATCCCCATACCTGTATCGGTCACAGAAAAATGAATAGCGATCGAGTCATTAGTAGTATTAATAAGCTTGACTTCTATTGTAATTGATCCTTTTGTAGTAAATTTAATAGCATTGCTCAATAAATTCAACAAAATACGATGAATTTTATGTTGGTCATTAATGATGCATTGTGGGATGTCATTATCAAACTTGACTAGGAAATCGAGATTCTTCAAGGTTATAGTAGGTTTTTCAATTTGGACTATGTCCTGAATACAACTGGACAAGTTAAATGTTTCTTTTTGAAGATCATTTTCATTAATATGTTCGGCTGAAGCAAGATCTAAAATGCTATTTAGCATACTCAGCAAATGTTCGCCACACTCGTGAATATCATGAGCATATTGTTTTAGCTCCGGACTCTGTCCTTGGGTTTCTAAAATCTCTGACATCCCAAGCACGCCTGTTAATGGCGTACGTATATCATGACTCATATTGGCGATGAATTCGGTTTTGGCTTTATTGGCTTCTTCCGCAGCGTCTTTTGCGGTTTTTAAATCTGACTCAATTTTCTTCAGAAATGAAATATCAATCGTGTTACCTATGATACCCATCGGACCACCCTCTTTATTCAAAAGAGGCATTTTTGTGGAAAGCAGTATTATTTTTTCACCAGATGGTAATTCGGTGTTTTCCTCAATCGAAAGTTCTATTTTTTTATCCATTACCTCTATATCGCTTTTTCTATATCCATCGGCTGTCTTTTTTTCAAATAAATCATAGTCAGTTTTCCCAATGACGTCAGCTTTGTTGCATGCGTTAATGAATCCCATACGTTGTAAACTTTGCGCACACCGCTTGTTCAGGCCTAACCATACACCACTCTTATCCTTCCAGTATATATCGCCCGGAAGATTTTCAATAAGACTTGTTAGCTGATAGTTCAGTGCTTCCAGGTCAATAATTTTTTTCTCTAATTTTGTTATTATTTTATTTAAATTGGTGATAAGAGTGTTATTTGGGTTTTCTGATCGGTCCATGTCATGTGATAACCTCATATGATGTTAGTTATGAGTATAGTTAATAGAATGAGAATCAACAACAAGATTAATAAAATGTTTGTTTGTAGATATAAAATCGATAAATTGAAATTATCTTGACAATGTAGTATATTATTTATACCGCACTTATGTTTGGCTTATAGTATGTTAACTCCAAATGGGCAACTGGCAAATAAAATAGAAAAAGTTATGTTGCTTTCTCTTTGGACGCATACTTTGATTGAGGAAATGGCTGCTCAAAACCAACCTAACTCAAAAAAAATAATTTCTGCCGGACTTGGAAAACCAACATACCCCATCAATGAGCATACCGTTGCTTCGTATTTATCTTATTGGCAGCGTATAGACGATTTAAGAAAAAAGTGGCATCTCACTCCTGAGGACATACAAGAAAGTACCGCTGTTGACTATGGTGATCCTCGAGGTGACAATGCTCCGAGAGTTTTGATGGCTAATGTCATGTCGAAATGGTATTTCGCGGAAATTAAGCCAGAGCATGTTTTATTTACTATAGGAGGAATAGGGGCTTTACGTGTTATTTTTGAGACGTTTAATACACATTTTGAAGAGATTCCAGGTTACCGAATCATTACTCCTTTCCCATATTATAGTGCTTACTCTAATAATCCATCACATCGCTTACATCCCATCAATGTGATGGAATTTCCTGGGTATAAACTCACGTCAGAAGCACTAGAGAAAAGTATTAAAGAGGCATACATTTTGGCAGAAGCGGATCATGGTTTACCTAAAGCGGTTTTAGTTTGCAATCCATCTAATCCATTAGGCAATGTTGTTGATGAGGATGAGTTAAACAAAATAGCAAATGTATTACGTAGTTTTCCCGATTTATATATAATTTTTGATGAAGCATACGTTGAAATGTGTTACGTAGAAATACCTTCATTTTTGAAAATTGCCCCGGATTTAAAACACCGAGTAATTATTTTACGTTCTGCCACCAAAGCCCTATCAGCTGCGGGTGAGCGTATGGCTATTCTTCTGGTGTTTGAGCCAACATTAATGAATGAGATGCTGAACAAAAATATCAGTTACTTTATCCATGCTCCCCGTTCAGCGCAACTAGCCTATGCAGAAACGATGGCAAACTTCACTGAAACGGAACAAAGTAAGTTGGTTACATTCTATAAAAAGAAAGTGGATTATGTTGTTAAACGTTTACATGTGATGGGAGCAGCTATGCCTGATCCATTATATCATGTAGAGGCAACTTTTTATGCTTTGGCCGATCTTAGTGATTTGTTTGGTTTGGAGTTACCTAGTGAAATGAAACGCGTATTTAAGAATGCAATTCCTACTAAGATCGAGACTGGCGAGGAACTTGTTTATTATTTATTATTCAAAGATTTAGTTATGATTGCCCCCTTATCGTATTTTGGCTTACCGACCGATTGTGGATACATGCGCATAACTTGTAGTGGTAATGAACAGGAGTTGCAAGAATTGATGGATAGATTAGAGAATCGCTTATTTCAAGCAAGAAAAACCAAACAACTAACTTTACTTGAAAATATTAAAGTAAAATTACCCGAACTTAAAAAAGTAGATTGTCACATGCACGAGATCATTTGCAAAAAAATAGACTTTATCATGCTTGAAGAAGATACTTGCTTCATGTTAAAAAAGAAGAATAAGATATTGGATACGCTTCAAGCGACAATAATTAATTTTCTGGATTTTATGCACTAAGGGATCTCAAATTTAATAACATACCCATAATGGTAGAACGTAGGGTGGGCAAAGCGGTAGCGTGCCCACCAGTTCGGAGCCGGCATGATGGGCACGCTTCGTTTTGCCCACCTACTTCACACAGTGGCAACCGGATAGGCAGGGAAAATTCTAACGTCCCATTTTGGTAAATTTGAAGAGCGCTTAATTTTAGATTGATATTGCGCCATTTCTTTCTTGGTAAGCGAAA
>JAUYQG010000089.1 GCA_030695645.1 Legionellaceae bacterium | reverse complement strand
AATCCTGTTGAGCGATGCTGGAGCAACCTAGAAAGGCATTGGAATGGGGAAATAGTAAACTCGGTTGAGAAGGCCATAAAATGGGCATCAACCATGACTTGGAAGGGAATCAAAGCCTCTGTTAGCTTAATTGATAAAGTGTATGAAAAAGGAATTTCGCTTACCAAGAAAGAAATGGCGCAATATCAAACTAAAATTAAGCGCTCTTCAAATTTACCAACATGGGACGTTAGAATTTTTCCTGCCTATCCGGTTGTCACTGTGTGAAGTAGGTGGGCAAAACGAAGCGTGTCCATCATGCCGGCTCCGAACGGGTGGGCACGCTACCGCTTTGCCCACCCTACACTCTGCCGTTATGGGTATATTATTAAATTTGAGATCCCTTATAGGAACGACTCAGCCCGCACGTCTGGCATTTCGACACAGAATTCTATGTGTGGCTCGATTTCTGTGCCTTCAAGAACCCTAGTTTGGAGTTTTTTTTACTGATTACTACTGAACTGATCCCCTCTCCCTCTTGAGGGCTAGGGAGAGGGGGTATTTATCATGTGAGTTTACTCCTACTATTCGTTTTTATTACCAAAAAACAGAATAGGTAGTAAATTTTTTTTAATCACCCCTCTCCCTAACTGTAACGGCCCGCTTTCATAAACACCTCGGCTCGCAATCAGCGCATAAAACTGGCCCAAATTAGTTGCGAATGAAATTCATTCTTGGCCCACTTTAATTGCTACCAACATAAAGTCGACCCACATTAATTGCGAATGAGCCCACTTTATTTGCGATTATCGTAAGTTGAAATTCAGTTTTATTTAGTTAGTTGTTTTGATATCATTACGCAAAAATCTGCATTTACATGAGGTGGAAAATATGCATGATTCAACAGTTCCTGATAATTCGACCCACCCATCCTGCCCTGAAGGTAAATATTGGATTAGTCCTCATGAAAGGAGGCGGATAGACAAACATGGTAAAGTCTATATTCAGCATGTAAAGGGATATTGCTGCCGCTACCATAGCATCTTTCATAAAATTGCGGATGAAGAAAAGTTACCACTCGATCATCTCTATTTTGCTTTAACTATTTATGGAGAAGTTCGAGGGGAAAATGACCACAGTAAATCTGCTATAGCTTGGGTGATTCGAAATAGATTAATAAGCAATCGATGGGGAGAGTCTTATCAAAAAATTGTAACGCGCAAAACCCAATTTTCTTGTTGGAATCCCAAAGATCCAAATTTTATGGTTTTGAAATATCCCGGTAAAGATGGTAGTGCGGCAGACAGACTTGCTTGGGAATCTTGTAAAAGAATAATGAAGGAAGTGCGCGATGCTGATCAAAATACCAACCCAATACCAAAAGTCTGCAATTATTTCAGCGGAGAGCCAAAGAAAAAATGGCAAGAAAAATATTTTGATTTACCTGATGTGCCTAAATTTCATTTTGTACTTCTTGCCAAGTAGATGTTTCGCCATCGATAAAACAGACTTTATAAGCATACAAAAATTAATTAGTAACAAGGATCATCGCGGCATAACATATAGCCCGTCTCAGAAAACCGCAATCATTAATCCTGATTATGGATCAGCCGTGTATATCAATTTTGTTACAAAACGAACCTACTCTATCATTAGTAATTGGCCTAGCATTGCTCAAGAGTGGCTGAGCGACTCAGTTGTTCACATCACAGGATCTTGTGGAACTGGTTGCGCCCAATCCATTATCTTCGTAGCTCCTGCAACTGTTATTTCATGTCCCACACATGAGTATAGAATTACCAGTTTAAATCCTAGTAAACCGCCTGATTACTATAATAACCGTCCATTATTAATTGATACTAAAAAGGGTATTTATATATGTTATGACGATGAAGATAATATTCAAGTGCTTCCATTGCCAAAATATCCAACTGTTCATCCACCAAAAGGCTATTTTTCTGAAAAAGCTGAAATTAAAAATGGAAAGCTAGTGATAACTTATGAAAATAAATATGGAAAAATGAAACACATTACCTATTCCAAAATTTAGTCAATTGACTGTCTGACGATCACCAGAAAAACGCTCGTTTTTCTGGTGATTGAATTTCCGATGAAAAATCGCCTGAAATAAGCAAAATAACCCATAGAGAAAATCAATATAAGCTGATAGACTAATTTTGTGGTTTTCTTGTTAAGGTATTGGGTTATGCTAATCGGATATGTACGTGTTTCTAAATCAGATGGCAGTCAACTGCTTGATCTGCAAAAAGATGCTCTATTGAAAGCTGGCGTTGACCCGAAATATATCTATCAAGATCTCGCCTCTGGTCGAAAAGATGACAGACCCGGATTAAGTGCTTGTATCAAAGCACTTCAGCCTGGTAATACATTGGTGGTCTGGAAATTAGATAGGCTGGGTCGCGATATGAAGCACCTGGTCAACCTGATTGATGAACTGAGCCACAAAAAAGTAGGGTTCAAAGTGCTATCTGGCGCTGAAATTGATACCACCACAGCCAATGGTCGATTGGTATTTGGTATTTTTGCAGCGCTTGCCGAGTTTGAACGTGAGCTTATCCGTGAGCGAACTCAGGCAGGACTTGCAGCGGCGAGAGCTAGAGGCCGTAATGGTGGAAGGCCAAGAAAAATGGATGAACACACTATTAAAATGGCAATGGCTGCAATGAGCGATCGCAATTCCGTTGCTCATGAGGTTGCAAAACGCCTGAACATTACTACAACCACATTGTATACCTATATTAATGGTGATGGTTCTCTAAAGGAAGCTGGCAGCAAGCTACTCATTCAATCAGAAAGAGAGCGCACGTAAAATGGCTAAACCAATACCCATTGAGCAATTAATCATTTTACACAATCAATTGGGAGCACATCCACCTAAAAGCCCCGATCGGAAAATGTTGGTTGAAGAATTTGCGCAAAGTTTTGGAGTGACACCGAGCACTATCTATCGCCAGCTACGGCAGTCCGTTGATTTTAGTCATCATAAGCGAAAAGACTTTAATCAACCAAGATCAATTTCGCCTGATGACATGCTCATGTATTGCCGCCTTATTGCAGCACTTAAAATACGCACAAGTAATAAAAACAACCGACACCTTTCAACACCAAAATGTATCGAGATACTTGAATTGCATGGAATTGAAACTACACATGGTTTAATTAAAGCACCAATCGGCGTACTAAAAAAAACCACCGTCAATCGCTATATTACGCAATGGGGATTTGCTCATCATTCTTTGCTGTCTGTTGAGCCTGTCGTTGTTCACTTTGAAGCCGAAGAGAGTAATGATTGTTGGCAATTTGATTTTTCTCCCTCAGATTTAAAAAAACTGACAAAAAACAGCGAACATAAATTGTTTATTGCCAGTGTAACGGATGACAAAAGTGGCGTGCTTTACTCAGAATACATTGAAGCCATGGGCGAAGACGTATTAACTGCATTAAAATTTCTATTTAGAGCAATGTCTGCAAAGAAAACGCCAAGGTTTCCTTTTCAAGGGATTCCGAAAATGATTTATACCGATAATGGCCCTTTTGCACGAAGTGCTATTTTTAAAAGAGTATTAGCGTGTCTTGGCATCGAGCTCAAAACGCATATGCCAAGAGGCTCTGATGGTAGACGTACTACCGCTCGCGGGAAAGGTAAAATTGAACGCACGAATCGTACCACGAAAGAATCTTTTGAAACGTTATTTCACCTCCATCAACCAAATACACTAGATCAAGCCAATGAATGGCTAATAAATTATCTATGCCAATATTGTGAGATGCCTCACCGCTCTGAAAAATCAACGCGAATGCAAGCTTGGCTAAACTATTTACCAACTAACGGTTATCGACAAATGTGTTCTTGGGATAAATTTTGCCAATTCGTTCGCGAGCCAGAAACACGGCTTGTAGGCTCGGACGCATGTGTAAGTATCGATGGAGTACCATATCAATTAATACCCGACATGGCTGGAAACGAGGTTATATTATTGTACGGCCTGTTAGATAATGAGGTTCATGTGAAGTTTAATGGACAAAAAACAGGGCCATTTTATCCAAGTCGCGGCCCTATTCCATTGAATTCATTTCGTCGCCACGCAAAAACAAAAACTGAAAAACTGGCAGATGACATTGCCAATTTGGCTCAATCAATCTCTGTTCCATTATCGGTGATGACAGGACATGACACCCAAACAATTGAACAATTAGAAAAAGCACATGCCATTACAAAAAATCAACTCTACATCCCATTTGACGAAAAGAAAGAATCATTCTTTGGTGATCAACTCGAGGCTAAACAAGCCATTGCCCGTTTTCTAGGTAAACCATTAGCCGAACTGCTTCCTAAACAAATCAATGCCATCAATCAAATCGTTGAAGAAACACTCAGTAAAGATCAGATTGAATCTCGCGTGAGGCAATATTTCACTTTATCTCTGTGCCAAATAATGAATAAGGAGTAGTTCGTGTATACAGAAATTATGGAGTTCTTTGATTTAAAGCAACCGCTGATTTGCGCAAGTTATTATGAGACAGATCAACGAAAAAAAATATATAAAGAATTAAAATTTCTGCTTCCTGCTGGAGGAATTTATGCATTAACCGGGATGGTTGGCGCTGGGAAAACAACCCTGTTAAATCAAATTCAACAGGAATTGGAGCTTGAGAACAACATTACCATATCTCGTTCATTATCAACTGAAAAAAATCGGTTGAATGTTGGTACCATTTATTTGGCCTTGTTTTATGATCTCACGAAAAATGATAAAAATTTCAAAATCCCAACGAAGGGCGAGAAGCGAGAACGCCAGTTACTTGATATCATCAAAAAACAAAAAAAACCTGTGGCCTTATTTATTGATGAGGCGCATGACATCCATGGACAAACGTTAACGGCCCTAAAGCGCGTCGTAGAAATAATCGCACACAGTGGTTGCCAACTATCAATTATACTAGCTGGCCACCCTAAGCTGGGTAATTCACTATCTACTTCAAGCATTGAAGAAATAGGTGCGCGAACAAAAATATTTAGCATTGATGATGCCATGGGTAACATGGAAAAATATATTGAATGGTTGTTTAAGCAATGTCTACACGAAAAAATTAAAATAAGTGATGTTATTACACCTGAGGCGGCTATTCGACTTGCACAAGCATTAATTACACCACTGCAAATCCATAAATATTTAACAACCGCTATGGAAATAGCATACTCTACTGCAACAAAGCCCATTACCGAAGACGTTATTAATAAAGCACTTGCGCCAGACCTCAACTCATTAGAAGCGCAGCTTGCCAGGATCGGATATCAAATTCCTGCTGTTTGTGAGTTTCTTCATGCATCACCAAAAGAGGTCAAAGATTTTTTATATGGTAAAACCTCGCCACGAAAAAATGAATTTATAAGTGCAATTCGCTCCATTGGGGTTGCAGTATGAAACAGGAGTTTTTATGAGTAAAATAACAATTCAAGATCTGACGGCTTATAAGGATTTCCTGGAAAAAGCCAGGACTCAAATCCAGGAAACGCGAGTTCGCGCGGCAACTGTCGTCAATCGTGAATTAATTGCACTGTACTGGTGGCTCGGCGAGCATATTGTTATAAGCCAAGATAAACATGGCTGGGGAAAATCCGTCGTTGAACGCCTATCTCAGGATTTAAAAAATGAATTTAGCGGTAAATCAGGATTTTCCCCACAAAATCTTTGGTACATGCGCCAATTTTATTTGGAATATCAAAGCAAACCAGATCTCCAACAGCTTGTTGGAGAAATTCCATGGGGACAAAATCTGCTGATTTTAAGCAAGGTAAAAAATGATGCTGCTAAACTATATTATCTGAAAGCGACCCTTGAATGCGGCTGGACGCGCGATGTTTTAACCATGCAGATTAACTCTAAAAGCTATGAGAGACAGGTCTTGACAAATAAGCAACATAACTTTCACTCAGCATTACCACAACACTTGGCTGAGCAAGCTGACAAAACTATGAAAGACGTTTATATGCTTGGGTTGCTGGGTATTACGGAGCCAGTTGTTGAGGCGGAAATAGAGCGTCGCATGGTTTCTAAAATAAAAGATGTAATATTGGAATTGGGGTATGGCTTTAGCTTTATTGGCAACCAATACCGTATTGCTACCCCGGATTCTGAGTACTTTATCGATCTTTTATTTTATCACAGAAAATTACAGGCTCTCGTCGCTTTGGAGCTCAAGACGACAAAATTTAAAGCCGAATACGCCGGTAAAATGAACTTTTACCTTAATTTGCTTGATGACTTTGTCAAACAACCACACGAAAATCCATCGATCGGAATTATTTTGTGCAGCGAAAGAAGTAAATTTGATGTGGAGTATGCACTGCGTGGCATTGATAAACCAGTTGGGGTTGCTGGATATGAGCTTACTCGCGATATACCGGAAAAATTAAAAGACTCATTGCCAGCACCAGAAGAATTGGAGGAAAAAATATTGTTTGAGCTGGGTTTGGATAAAGATTTCAGTCGCAAATAAAGTGGGCTCACTCGCAATTAATGTGGGCCGAGTTTTATATAGTGGCGATTAATGTGGGCCAAAAATTATTTTCATTCGCAATTAATTCGGGCCAAATTAGATCACTGTTTGCGGGCCGAGCTGTTTTTGATTGTGGTCCGCTACACCTAACCCTCTCCCCTCAAGGGGAGAGAGGATCAGTTCAGTAGTAAGTTGCAAAAAAAAACTCCGAACTGGGGGTTCAAGAGGTTCTGGTCGCAACGGCGATCGCAACCGTTGATTCCCATAAAAACATACCTATTCCAGCTAAAAAAGTGTATAATCTCTTCCCAAAACAGCGGTATCGAAGCTTATCTTATGAATCTTGAAAAACATTATGACGTCATTGTAGTCGGCGGTGGTCATGCCGGTACGGAAGCAGCCTTAGCCGCTGCCCGAATGGGTGCAGAAACCCTGCTGCTAACGCATAACATGGATCTCTTGGGACAAATGTCGTGTAATCCTGCTATTGGAGGGATTGGCAAAGGCCATTTGGTGAGAGAAATCGATGCGTTGGATGGCGCCATGGCGCGTGCCGCTGATGAGGCAGGCATACAATTTCGCATTCTTAATGCATCAAAAGGTCCTGCCGTGCGTGCGACACGCGCACAAGCAGACCGTGTTCTCTATCGCCAAGCTATTCGTCAACAATTGCAATCTCAACCCAACCTCACGTTATTTCAACAAGCCGTTGATGATGTTTTGGTGGACGGTGACCGAGTTGTTGGTGTCGTGACACAAATGGGTCTCACCCTACGGGCACATGCTATTGTGCTAACCGTAGGTACTTTTTTAGGTGGCAAAATTCACGTTGGAATGAATCAATACGCCGGCGGACGAGCCGGCGATCCACCAGCCATTGCCTTGGCCCAACGTCTACGAGAATTGGCATTACCGGTGGGTAGATTAAAAACCGGCACACCACCGCGGATAGACGGTCGATCACTGGATTATAGCAAGATGAGTGTACAGCCGGGTGATACGCCTGTGCCTGTGTTTTCTTATTTGGGAAAAGTGGCTGATCATCCTTTGCAAGTACCGTGTTTTATCACGCATACTACGGAACAAACACACGACATCATTCGCAAAAATTTACATCAATCACCGATGTATGCCGGAATCATTGAAGGCGTTGGCCCACGCTATTGCCCCTCGATTGAGGACAAGGTCGTACGTTTTGCGGATAAATTATCCCATCAAATCTTTGTAGAGCCCGAAGGATTAACGACGCATGAAATGTATCCAAATGGAATTTCTACGAGTTTACCCTTTGACGTACAAGTACAGTTCGTGCGAACTTTAATAGGATTTGAACAAGCCCACATCACGCGTCCTGGCTATGCTATTGAATACGATTATTTTGATCCACGTGGCCTGACTCCTTTTTTACAAACGAAACCCTTTGCTAATTTGTTTTTTGCAGGTCAAATTAATGGCACAACCGGTTACGAAGAGGCCGCGGCTCAAGGACTCATCGCTGGTATGAATGCAACGTTGCTGGTTCAAGATAAGCCACTATGGAGTCCGAGACGCGATGAAGCTTACATTGGG
Source organism: Legionellaceae bacterium (assembly GCA_030695645.1). GTDB lineage: Bacteria > Pseudomonadota > Gammaproteobacteria > Legionellales > Legionellaceae > JAUYQG01. The sequence goes on along the minus strand of JAUYQG010000089.1, from coordinate 23,932 downwards.
GTATTGATTGATGATTTGATTACTTGCGGTACGCAAGAGCCTTATCGTATGTTTACCTCTCGAGCAGAATATCGCCTATTGTTGCGTGAGGATAATGCGGATTTGCGTCTTACCGAAAAAGGTCGCGAGTTAGGACTGGTCGGTGACGAACGTTGGCATGCCTTTTCAGAAAAACGCGAAGCGATAGATCACGTGAATGCGCGATTGCAAGAGTCTTGGGTTCGTGTGAGTCATAACGACGCATTACATGCTGTTTTAGAAACCCCTTTGCAACACGATTGCCGTGCTCATGATTTATTAAAACGTCCAGAAATCAATTACGGACATGTGCAAGCATTAGAGGACTTAAATTTACCCACGGTGAGGCCAGAGGTTTCAGAGCAGGTGGAAATACAAAATAAATACGCAGGCTATATTGACCGGCAATTATTGGATATTGCCAAGCTACGTAAACTTGAACATACTCGGTTGCCGGAATCGTTTGATTATCAAACTATTTTGGGATTATCTGCCGAAGTCATTCAGAAGTTAAATCGCGTTAAGCCCGCAACGATTGCTCAAGCAGGGCGTATTTCGGGTGTAACACCGGCCGCGTTGTCTTTGTTGTTAGTGCAATTGAAAAAGCAGCGATTAATGGCATGAGTGACATCAGACAACGCCTTTTGGTCGGCATTGAGCGACTTAATTTGGAAATTCCAGTGCTTGATCTTGCGGAAAAACTGGAAGCTTATCTAATCCTCTTGCATAAATGGAACCAAGCTTATAATCTTACCGCAGTTCGAGACATTCAATCGATGGTGGGTCGTCATATTTTGGATAGCCTGGCGGTATTGCCTTGGTTGCAAGCGCCGCGCATCATCGACGTGGGAACGGGTGCCGGATTGCCAGGCATTCCCCTGGCGCTTGCTAGACCCGATTTACAGATCGTGCTTTTGGATAGTAATGGTAAAAAAACTAGGTTTTTGCTCGAAGTAAAGCGTGTTTTGAATTTACAACATGTTGAGATCATTCAATCACGAGTGGAGGACTATAACCCCCCACAAGGTTTTGATACAGTAGTCAGTCGAGCATTCACTAATATAAACGATATGTTGCATTGGACTGATCACCTCATTGCAAAACAGGGTATATGGTTAGCCATGAAAGGACTAAATCCGGATCATGAACTGCTTAATATAAACCACCCTTATCGAATAGAACCGTATGTTGTCGCAGGTGTTGATGGCAAGCGATGTTGTGTGATCATAAGTGAAACAGAATGAGGGACATACTATGGCTAAAGTCATCGCCATTGCCAATCAAAAAGGAGGGGTGGGTAAAACCACAACCGCGATTAACCTGGCGGCATCGTTGGCCGCAAATAATCAGTCCATTTTACTGGTTGATTTGGATCCACAAGGCAATGCCACCATGGGGTGTGGTGTGGATAAAGGGTCCTTGATTCATACGTGTAATGATGTGCTGTTGCATGATTGTTTGGCCGAACAAGCGTGCTTGCGGGTATCCGCGGGTTTTGATCTGATTCCAGCAAATGGTGATTTGACGGTTGCTGAAGTGAGTTTAATGGAGCAAAATCATCGCGAAACTTTTTTATTCAACGCATTGAAGCCGTTACAAAACCGCTATCAATATATTTTTATCGATTGTCCTCCGACCTTAAATACGTTGACTCTGAATGCGCTGGTTGCGGCAGATTCGGTGTTGATTCCTATGCAATGTGAGTATTATGCTTTAGAGGGGTTAGCGGCTTTATTATCAACCATTGAACAAGTCCGTGATTCAGTGAATTCACGTTTACAAATTGAGGGTGTATTGCGAACGATGTATGATGCACGAAATCGGCTATGTTCTGACGTTTCGAAGCAATTGTTGGAGCATTTTGAAGATACAATATACCGAACAGTCATTCCGCGTAATGTCCGTTTGGCAGAGGCACCAAGTCATGGTTTGTCGGCGTTACAATATGATAAATCATCCATAGGTTCCGCTGCTTATATGGTCTTAGCGTCTGAGGTGATGAATCGGCAAACGGTGACTATATGAGCATGAAACGCAGTGGTTTGGGACGAAATTTATCGGCTTTATTAAGTCAGAATGGTAGTTCCTTGATGTCTGAGCATGTTACTGTAGATTCAGTACCTATTGAGTACACCCGCCCTATCACCAGTTTACAGCCTGGGAAATATCAACCTCGTGGTGATTTTGATGATGCTGCTTTGACGGAATTGGCTGATTCCATTCGTAAACAAGGGTTGATTCAGCCCCTGGTCGTACGTGAAATTAGTTCAGGTCGATATGAAATTATTGCCGGAGAACGTCGCTGGCGTGCTTGTCAAATGATTGGGATGACCGATGTTCCTGTCGTTATTCGACAAGTGGACGATGAAACCGCCATGGCATTGGCCTTGATCGAAAATTTGCAGCGAGAAGACTTAAACGCTATGGATCAGGCACGAGCTATGCAACGCTTAATCCAAGAGTTTGGTTTGACTCATCAACAAATAGCTGAATTGCTCAGCAAATCTAGAACGGCGGTTAGTAATTATTTACGGCTACTGAATTTGGCGGCTGATGTGAGACGAATGTTGGAGTATGGTGACCTCGACATGGGGCATGCACGTAGTTTGTTGATGTTAGATGAACAGCAGCAAACGGAAGTGGCTCAATTAGTGGTTGCCAAAGGGCTCTCTGTGCGCGAAACAGAAGCTCTGGTTACTCGGATTAAAGCAGGAAAACCTACGGCCGAGAGTAAAACGATTACACCGCCCCTATTAGCGGAGCAATTGGACGCTTTAGCAGTGCGCTTAAAAACACGAGTAAAACTTAAGCATGGCAAAGCAGGAAAAGGGACATTAGTTATTCATTACAATGATCTCCCGAGTTTAGAACAGTTGATTGCTCATTTTGGAGAATAAAGCATGTCTCAACAAATGGGTTTTCGAGCTGAGGAGTATGCTCGTGATTATCTGACTCAACAGGGATTAGTCTGGCGGGCTAGCAATTATCGATGTCGCTTGGGTGAAATTGATCTGATCATGCAAGATGGTGTGTACTTGGTATTTGTTGAGGTACGATCACGGCGTTCTAGTTCGCATGGTAATGCGCTAGAAAGCATAACCTTCAGTAAGCAGCAAAAACTGATAAAAACCGCTAACTTGTATTTACTCAGCAATAAACTGCACGAGAAATACCCCACTCGCTTTGATGTGATTAGCCTACAAGGTCAACCACCCGAAGTGAGTTGGATCAAAAACGCATTTGGGTGTTAAGGACGGGATATGACATGTCTTGATGAACGAGTTAGGCATTTGTTTGGTTTGGATATCGAATCAAAAATTGCATTAGTTGACGTTTTGTCCAGCACTATTGCCAGAGCAGGCCAACGTTTAGTCGACTGCCTACTGAATGATGGCAAACTGTTTATTTGTGGTAATGGTGGTTCTGCTGCCAATGGGCTGCATTTTTCAGCTGCCATGTTAAATCATTTTGATACAGAACGCCCACCGTTACCTGTGATAGCGTTAACAACGGATTTATCGGCGTTAACAGCTGTCGCTAATGACGGGCATTTTGATCAAATTTTTGCTCGTCAAATTCAAGCGTTGGGTCAGCAAAATGACGTACTCATTGTGCTGTCCACTACGGGTAATTCGAATAGTGTGCTGCATGCTGTGCATGCGGCCCATGATCATGATATGGATACCATCGCATTAAGTGGGCGGGATGGTGGTGTTCTTGTCAATCATTTGGGACCTGAGGATATTGAACTTCGAATCCCTGGTGAGCATGCCGCGCGAATTCGCGAAACGCATTTATTTATTTTACATTGTTTTTGCGATTTAATTGATCGATCTCTTTTTGGCCAGGACGGTTAGGGTTGGAGTTTATATGAACATGAGACTGATTATTATGTTACTTTTAGGTAGTCTATTGACCAGCTGTGTTGCTGTAGTTGTTGCGGGTGCTGCAGGTGGTATGGTGGTCTATGATCGTCGTAGTATTACGATGATAGAAAAAGATGCCCGTATTTTTCATGTGATTCATACGAAAATTGTGCGTGATTCCCGTTTTCGTGACTCTCGGATTGTTGTGAGTAGTTTTGATCAGGTGGTTTTATTGCTGGGGCAAACATCGGCCGCCTCTTTGCGAGTGCTTGCTGAGAAAATTGCTCAAGAGACACCGAAGGTACGACGTGTTTATAATGAAATTACGGTTGGTCCCTCTTTATCTGTTGTACAACAGAGTAAAGATACGTTAATCACCAGCAAAGTCCGTAGTCGTATGTTAACTCAGAAAGACTTGGAGTCTGGGTCAATTCATGTCATTACTGAACATGGGGTGGTGTATTTGATGGGAATTGCAACACCAGAGCAAGCGAATCTAGCGGTCAACGCAGCGAGACAAATTGAAGGTGTGCGCAAAGTCGTTAAAATTTTTCAGTACATACGGTAGAGAACTGGACGGTATCTATCAATGAATCCTATAATTAAATTCTTCAGTGTACTTATCATCACTCTTTTTTTGAGTGGTTGTATCTCAAACGTCTGGACTGGAGCTAGTTTGATTTATGATCGACATAATGTTTATCTTAAATTAAACGATTTTCAATTAGGCGCCGACGTTAGTAGGGCGCTCTACCATGATAAAAAATTTAAATGCGAAGGTTGTCGTATTGAGTTAGCTATTTTTAATCGCGACGTCCTTATGGTGGGACATGTACCCACGGCCGAACTTCGTCGGGAAGCCGATGCTAGAGTTCGAGCCACACCCGGCAAGAGGCGGTTTTTTGATTATTTAGAACTATCTCATGATCTAGACAATCCATTGCTTGATAGTTGGATAACAGCAACCATACGAAGCGAAATTCTTGCTAATTCCGACATTGATCCTCATCAATTTAAAATTGTAACCTCGGATCAAATTGTTTACGTGATGGGAGATGTTATTCCAGAGCAGTCCAAACAAGTCATAACGTACGCCCGTCAATGCAACTCGGTAAAACGTGTTGTTAAATTATTGAAGTATTATAACTTAAGTGATAAAGCAGAGATCCCTTAGTGTGTGTTCGTTAATATTGGACTTTGGACAAAACAGCATGCAAAAAGACGCATGCCATTCTGTCCAAATAAGTTTAGATCTGACATATTTATAAGCCAATAATATCCACGACAATCGGCTCGTTTTGTAGAAACATTTACAATCAGGACAATTAATGATCTAATTATGAGGGATAGATCTGAGATTTCTTGGACAGAAAGACATGAGGCTCTTTTCATGTCTTTTTGTCCAAAGTCCAATTAATAAAATACTCTACGCCCTATCTCACAGATCTTTCTGTATTTCTTCTATTTCTTCACGGGTCAAGCCAGTACTCATTATGACTATTCCTATGCCGATACTTTGTTTTAATAGATTTTTTGCTATTTCTCGTCGTTCTTTATTTAATTTTACGTCACCTTCGGCCAGGCCCCTAGCTTCGCCTATGGCTTCGCCTTCGACCCTGCCCTCGACTCTGCCCTCGTCCCTAGCATGTTGTTCATATTTTTTTATTGTATTCGTTTGTATGCGTAACCATTTAAGATGACTTTCGTAGCCTTCCTTTTCGTCTTCGCTAAAGTTCATGACCTCAAGGACACCAAGGGCTTTTTTTAACCCCGTATGTTTTAGATTTTCTGGCAAGTTATCTTTATCAAACAAACTGTACTTGGTTAAAAATGCGACCCAAATATCAAGCGATGTCTTTATTTTTGAGACGACATCGGATAATTGATTGCTGACGGTGTCTGTAAATTTTTTCAGCTCGATGGTATGTAATTCTAAATCCTTGAAATAGCGAGCGCCGTTATCTTTTTCAACAATATGAAATACATTATGGTATTTATCAGATGCCGGAATGCTGGTGAAGTTAAGGATATGAATACCGATGGCTTTTGACAGCTGACCATAGTCCTCCGCTTCCTTTAATTGCTCCGTATATAATTTAGCCCAATAGTACAGCGCTCTTTTATTATAATCGGCCTCGTCACTTAGTTGTATTTCAATATTAAATCGTTTGCCATCAGAACCGACTGCTTTGATATCCAGGATAGATAACTTATCTTTCTTGAAATTTTTTGCGTTATAAGGATTGAGTAGCGTTACGTCGACTACTTGGTCTTCCTCCGACACAATCGAGTTAATGAGTAGAATAAGCAAATCTTTGTTTTCTTCAACGCCAAAGATTTTCTTAAAGGCTATATCAACTCTCGGAGTGATTTTTTCCATTCAATAGTTTCTCATGGTTTTGTTCTTTGAAAGCGCCATGCCTGTCTTGTTACAGGCGTGCTATTTTAATAAGGGATTTTACCATGGTACGGCATGTCATTGTAGTTATATTTTAACCTAGAAAAAGCAGTTGAAGCCTACTACGAAGGCCTCCTCGCTACGGCTTCAACTGCTTTTTCTAGGTTTAAGGGTTGTTGGTTAATGATTGGGCTAGTGCCTCGTTTTGTCAATACGCTCCCTTAAACGGTCGTCCCTGCGTAGGCGCAATGGCATTCACTTAAGGAGGCGTACTTTTAAAGGGTATGTGCCCTAAGATAGAAAAGGCCGGAGTTTCCTCAGGCCTTTTGATGATGCTTCCCAACCAGGAAGTGGCTAACCTGATGTGGATACCTATACTCTAGCAGTGCTTGAATTCTATATCCATCTTTTCTGAAAATATATTTACTAATTATTTGGAGTTTGTCCAAAGTTGGACTTTGGACAAAAAGACATGAAAAGAGCCTCATGTCTTTTTGTCCAAGAAATTTTAGATCCATACTTCATAATTAGATCGATAATTGTCCTTATTGTAAATGTTTTACAAAACGAGCCGATTGTCGTTGATATTATTGGCCTATAAATATGTCAGATCTAAACTTATTTGGACAGAATGGCATGCGTCTTTTTGCATGCCGTTTTGTCCAGACTCCAACCAAAGTACAGTTACATACTAATCAACCATAAGTTGACAGAGCTGAATAGTAAAAGACCGACTAAGAATCGTTTCAGAGTTTTTGGCTGAAACCACATGGCTAAACGAGTTCCAATTGGCGCAAATATAACGCTTGTTAAGGACACCATCCCGGCCGCCGGCCAATAGATATAGCCTACCGTTCCAAACGGTGTGTCCATTCCTTGAACCGGTCCCCATCCCGTTAACGTCAATGTAATGGTCCCGATGATGGCAATCGGAACACCACAGATGGATGTTGTTCCGGATGACTCATGCATACTAAGCCCTATGAACAGGAAAAAAGGTAGCATGAGTAACCCACCACCAATGCCAAAAAAAGTTGATAATAAACCAATTGAAATCGCTATACTGATGAATAATAACTCTTTATGTAAGTTGGGCGATTCAGCAGTCAGCACAGATAGTTTTTTTTTGTGTAATGTTACGTTACTTGCGCGAGTCGATGGTTCCGATTTAGAAACAAGCAAATAGATTGCAATAATAATAAGAAAGATTGCAAACAACTCAATAAGTATGTTGCTGGATAATTGTTTTGTAAGCGTTGAACCGACGATCATGCCGATACACAACCCGGGTAAAAACCGAAAAAATATTGGCCAGACTATGAGATCTCGCCGGTAATAGGCGTTTGCAGATGAGGCCGTAGTAAACATCATGATAGCTAACGATGTTCCCGTAGCAACATGCATGATGAGAACATTAGAAAAGGCATGAGTGCATTTAAATAACAAAATCAACATGGGAACAACAATAATGCCCCCACCGACGCCCAATAATCCTGAGAGTGTGCCCGCGAGAGCACCGGTAACTAAGTAAAGAATAAAAATCATGATGCTCTTATGGTAATGGGAGGTATCGTCACATTGAGTATTCTACCAGCATGGATAGATTTTTGTGTTCGAATTCAGAGAATGATTTTATATCCTTTTCTGAGGAGAGTACAGCATTGTGCTCGTTCATGGCTTTGGTCGGTGTTTGACAAAAGTCAGCGAGTGACTTTATGTGTTTTGATAAATAGAGCACAGCCGCGATGCCTATGATGATCGCGGCAGGGATTTGCATGCCAGGTATACAAAACAAGGTCCATCCCACCAGGGCAAAGCAAAAAATGAGTGTCTCATGGGCACAACGACTGAGCTGATCATGCAACTGATTTTTGATGGTTGCTTCTATTTCGCTGAGGTTGTCACTTTGTAGGGGTTCTTGCTTGATAATTTCAAGAATGGAATCATTTACAGTGTTTCCTCGCAGCTGCAGTCGAGCTTGGATTGCATGGCAAATCGTATGTTGTTCTTCTATCATGCGTTCTAAACGGCTTTGTTTTTGATCAATAATCCAGTCAGATTGTTCTTTAAAGGACTCTGTGGATGCTCCTTTATTTTTTTCTTCGCTTACCCACAGATCAAAATCCATTTTCTCCTCGGTTAATTTTTCTATCTCGTCTTTTATTTTCGCCAACTGGGCAAGACTGTCATCAAGCCAGTAAGAAAAGGAATACAGACGACGGAATGAGTGCAGCAATGGGTCAAGTGATAGTATAAAATCAACGGCGGCGGCCGCAGCAAATGCAAACGGAATGGCATGACTTGCCGCTAGTATAGTAAAGACAAGAAGTTGAGTACCACTACCAATATTGATAACGCCTTTTATCTTCGTCATTAACGAGCGATGCGTTCGCTGATCGGCAAGTTGTGTTGCGCCAATGACAAGAGATGAGATACCATCGATAATACTCCAGGTATTATCTATATGGATATATTGAGGAATGGATAACGATTTTAACCATTCAAATATCAGTGGGAATATTAGTTCATAACCGGAAAATATCCAAAAGCTAACTTCTGGCATAGTCCATGCTATTTTATGTACACGTTTGATGCCGTCATCTTTGTTTTCATACATTTGTTCGATGACTAGGGCTTGTTGATAACCCCAATTTGGATGTACCGCTTCAGCTTGGCATAGATCCATGTGAGGCTTAGAACTTAGATCGCATGGAGCCGAGTGGTTAACCCTCCCTAATGAGGAGGGTGTAAAAAACGATGGCGTTTTTCCGATTTGCATTGGGTCTGTTGTATCGCTTGGCATAAGTCACTACTCCATCCGCATAATGGTCCTCTACAGGCGATCCCTGTGCTCGGGATGACGTAAAATCCAGTTTCCTGGTTCATTATAACACAGATGGAATTTATTTGTTACATTTTAAGTGCTTTCATATGATATGACGTGGGTGTGACTCGTAAATTATAATTACCCCAACCATGTCCTGTTGACCAAATAGTCCAACCGATAAAACCATACTCTTTGTTTTTAGCCGTGTTATCGCTTAAATACTGCATAAATTGAGTTAGTGGCGTCATGCAACTACTCTCGTTTTTCCCTGTTCCAAATTCCGTTACTATGGCTTGTAGTTTATTTTCATTGAGATAATCAACAAACGCGTTTAAATTAAATCCATTTGCACCGGTTGTTGTTAGATCTTGTTGGCAATCACTGTGCGTACCGCTGTAGTCACTATCGAGGTATTGATGCACATTGATCGCTATGTGAGATAAATCCGTAATCCCAGCTTTAGCAAAATTATTACGAGTAAACAAGGTTGCGTTGGTATATACCTGTCCATCGGAACCGGTCCATGGCGTTGTTGTCCATGAGTGCAATCCGGTCCAATTATTACCTTCAACTAAGATATACCCATTAAATGATTTGTTTCGCAACATATTAATTAAATCGGCTTGAATCGTAAAAACCTTATCATCAGGAACATCAACTGGTTCATTAACCAAATCGATCATGATGTAATCCATATCGATGGATGAATCGGCTTGCATCTTATCCAGCAATTGTCCCCAAACTGATTTGTAAGCGGCGCTATCCAGAATGAGTTGACCATCAGGACATTTTCCATCGGACCCACAGCCTGAATATTGCTCACCATAGGTTGAATAACGCATATAAGCGTGTAAATCAACAATGGCATAGACTTTAGCTTGTGTTAATGTGGCCAATAAAGGATGCAAGAAATCATCATAATAATCATCACTGAGAGCGCCTTTGCCGGGGCCATCCATTTGCATATAACTCCAACTTATCGGAACACGTATTGTATTGATTCCCGCTTTAATAAATGCGCTTGTGTCAGCAAGATCAGAATACCCACCATTGGCATCTTCTTTTGATAAATTTGGGATTACGATCGGTTCAATGACCTTTCCAAATTCCATTCCCGATAAGTTAATGCCTGTGAAAAGCCAAGGACTAGTATTCGTCTCAGCCTGGGGTAGTGAGGAATTAACGGCAATGGGTGAGTATGTGATTGAACCGGTTACATGTCCTGAACTATCGATATTGGGATTACTATAGGTGACGTGTACGCCTTGTGGGGGGGTGTAGGAATTAATGGCATTGTTACCCGATTGATTTAATGAAAATCCCACATAGCCTAAATAACTGTCATTCGTTGTACAACCGTTAAAGCGAATGGTTGCACCCACATAATAGGCATTACCGGATGCGGTATTTCCATCGCCACTCATACCTGGGGCCAGTTTTAATGTCACATTTCCTGAGCTATTTTGAATGCACAAATAAGGTTTTATCGATCCGCTAGGTCCTACACCTTGAATATCATTGGTTATATTGGCGGCAAAACTGAAATTTGGTAAAAGGATAAGTGTTGATAGTATCGCTATGACTTTTGTAGGCATGGTTATTCTCCAGATCAATAATTATATAATTTGGATTATAGCCAACTTATAGCGTACTATGCAAGCATTTTGTATCGAACGAGTCAGGATCATGTCTGGTGTCGTGATTAACAAGACGATTCATCGGATCTTTTGAGATATTTCTTACAATACAACCATCCATTATTACTAGGAAGCAAACTGTTAAAAAGCTAAACTGTATTTACAGGGATGACAAGGATTGTCTGACAGGATGTCATTTGCAGGATGCAAGGCAATGGATTTGCACCGCTGCAGGGACGCAGCACTTTATTTTCACTAGCCTCTTAACCCTGTAGGCACATTTTGGTGTAAACATTAACCGATGTATGATGGGATATATAGGGTGGGCAAAGGAGTGCAACGACGTGCTCACCATGTTCGAAGCTCATTGGTGGGCACGTTGCTTTTGCTCCTTAGACTCCAATTATCATTTGAAATGACTAACCACAAATTCCCAATTCACTAATTTCCAAAAAGCGCTGATATACTCGGGACGTACATTGCGATAGTCAATATAATACGCATGCTCCCACACATCACACGTTAATAAAGCCGTATATCCGTCAGTCATTGGAGTTCCTGCATTACTTGTACTGATTATTTTAAGCGCGCCTTTGGCGTCTTGAACTAACCAGGCCCAACCAGAACCAAAAGTGGTTGCAGCGGTTTGAGTAAATTGTTCTTGGAATGCTGCAAAGGAGCCAAAAGCGGTAATAATGGCTGTCGCTAATTTGCCAGTAGGCTCTCCACCACCTTGAGGTGATAAACAGTGCCAATAAAACGTGTGATTCCAGACTTGTGCTGCATTGTTAAATACACTTCCTTTCGACTCTTTGACCACGTCATCTAAACTTATTGTAGCAAAGGGCGTGTCAACAACTAATTTATTTAGGTTATTTACGTACGCGGCATGATGTTTCCCGTAATGATATTGAAGTGTTTCTTCAGAAATATGCGGGGCTAAAGCATTCATCGCATAAGGCAATGGTGGTAATTTAAACGGCATGATTATCTCCTGTGAGTTCCTAAGAGCTGGCAGAATATCATACTTAAAGTCTCCTTCAAGGTAAATATTGCTATCTGGTCTGATTTTCGCCATAATTAAAGTTAAGATATAACTAAAACAGGTGAGCTGGTGGATAATAAAGAAAATGGTACAATAGAAAAAATAAAGAAGCAAATTGGCGATAATTCAATCTTGCTATATATGAAAGGAAACCCAAAAATGCCTCAATGTGGCTTTTCGGCTCGTGCAGTACAATGCATTGAGGCATGTGGGGTTGATTTTGCTTATGTCGACATCCTAGCTAATCCTGATATACGCCAGGTATTGCCACAATATGCTGATTGGCCAACATTTCCTCAATTGTACGTTAAGGGTGAGTTGATTGGTGGTTCAGATATTATTGCCGAGATGTTTGCACAAGGTGAGTTAGAGCAATTGTTACGTGATGCCGTTATTGTGTAACTAACGGCATATCTTATACTGCGCGCGCAGTATATATTAGAATTATTATTTTTGGAGATAAATATGAGTGTTTTAGTTGGTCGAAAAGCCCCTGATTTTACGGTTCCAGCCGTGTTGGGTTCCGGCGAAATTGTGGATAAATTTAATTTACTGGATAGCACAAAAGGGAAATATGGGTTGGTGTTTTTCTATCCACTTGATTTTACTTTTGTCTGTCCTTCTGAACTAATAGCCTTAAACCATCGCATGAATGAATTTAAAAACAGAGGCGTGGAAGTGATTGCTGTGTCAATTGATTCTCATTTTACTCATAATGCCTATCGCAATACCCCAGTAGAGCAAGGCGGCATTGGTCCAGTTGCTTATACGTTAGCAGCTGATATGACACATGCTATTTGCCGAGCCTATGGCGTTGAACATCCCGAAGCGGGCGTAGCATTTCGAGGCGCTTTTATTATTGATAAACAAGGTGTAGTGCGTTCGCAAATGGTAAATGACTTGCCTATTGGTCGAAATATTGATGAAATCTTGCGTATCGTTGATGCTGTACAGTTTTGTGATGAGCACGGTGAAGTGTGTCCAGCAGGTTGGGTGAAAGGTAACGTCGGAATGAAAGCATCTCCACAAGGTGTGGCGGCTTATCTGGCTGAGCATGCTGAAGCATTGTAATTAGTAGCGTGTAGCCCGCAATCCGCGGCGCTTTTTGCGGGCTACACGTCCCTCGCTACGGCTTCAACTGCTTTTTCTAGGTTAAAGCTGCAAATCTTGCCATGTATTTAATATGGCACAAAATAAATCCGCGGTTTTTTTAGCATCATAGATTGCAGAGTGAGCCTCGTCCGGATCAAAAGGAATGCCTGCTTCTTTCACGGCTTTGGCCAGCACCGTTTGTCCATACACGAGCCCAGATAATGTGGCCGTATCAAAGCACGTGAATGCGTGGAATGGTAATTTTAGCCCCGAACGTCTTGTTGCGGATTTTAAGAACAGTAAATCAAACCAGGCGTTGTGACCAACGAGCACGGCACGTTGACAATGATGTTGCTTTAATGCTTTGTTGATCGGTGTAAATAGTTGCTCTAGTGCTGATTTTTCATCTACTGCAAACCGTAACGGTTGATAGGGATCAATACGATTAAATGCTAGGGATTTGGCATCTAATTCTGCGCCTTCAAATGGTAAAATGTGCTCAAAAAAACTTTCACCGGGTGTGAAATAGCCTTGGGGGGTCATGTCGACAAGTACAGCACATATTTCGAGTAACGCATTTCTCTCCGGATCTACCCCAGCAGTTTCAATATCAATGATAACCGGTAGAAATCCTCTAAAGCGCTGTTTGATCGACTGATTAACTAATGTCATGAATGCTCCATTGCAACGTGCTGCCTGCGGCAAGAGGTACTACCTGCTTGTTTCCGAAGGGGAGCATAAGAGGGATGGTTTGTTGTTGCTGAATAAGCTCAATCCGTTCTGATTGACTAGGCAGGTGATAAAATTCAGCCCCAAAGTTGGACATAAAGGATTCTAATTTATCTAACCCACCGAGTGTGTCAAATATTTGAGCATACATGGCAACGGCAAACGGTGCTGAATAAACGCCAGCGCAACCGCAGGCGCTTTCTTTTTGTTGGAATGCATGTGGTGCACTATCTGTTCCAGCAAAAAACTTAGGATTATTGCTGACAGCGGCACGTTGGAGAGACAACTGATCACGTTTATGCTTTAAAATCGGCAAACAATAGTAATGAGGTTTAATACCACCTGCTAATAACTGATTTCGATTAAAAAGCAAATGATGCGGTGTGATGGTTGCGACAACGTTCGCTGGAGCTTGTGTGACAAAATCTACCGCAGCTTGAGTGGAGATATGTTCCAACACAATGCGAAGTCGCGGAAAGTTGCGTATGAGGGCTGTGAGGTGTGTTTGAATAAATACAGACTCACGTTCAAAAATGTCACCATGGGTTACTTCACCATGAATTTGTAAAACGAGATCACAGGCTTGCATTGCCTCAAAATGGGGATACAGCGCTGTAATGCATGTTGCTCCCTGTGACGAGTTAGTCGTGGCTCCTGCAGGATAAAGTTTTGCACCTAAAACATAGGGATAGTGTTTCAATAGAACTAAATCATCCGTTGTTACTGTCTCATTCAGGTAAAGCGACATGAATGGTTGGAATGGATCCGCGTCACAAAGTACCTCCAGGATACGTTTTCGATACGCTGTTACAGCTTGAATGGTGGTTAATGCCGGTTGAAGGTTTGGCATCACCAAAGCACGAGCGAAATGAGCTGCTGTGGCTGTTACCGTATGTGATAACGCTTCGTTATCCCGGAAATGGACATGCCAATCGTCAGGGCGAGTTATTGTGAGGGTGCGCACAATGAAATATCCTAAGATGAATAGGATGAATAGAATAACATAATGGCTTTGTTTCTTAACCCCCCCCGCGTCTTCTTTCACACAATTCAGGCGGATCGACGGCTTTGAGGCATCCCCAATGATGCGGCGAATTAGCTCTGGCTGATCGTGTCAAGCTAACTTGTTTTGAAAAATCGCAGCATACATGGGTATGTGAGCATTTTTCGAAATCGTTTTCGTTCAAGATGCGCCAAATATGGCCGTTCCTTGCTACGGAGTGAGTAGTTACGCAAATGCAACAATAAAACCACCAACACACGTAAAACGTTCATAACATCATCCTTGCGCGATTAAAGCATAACTCACAAAACTCTGTTGTACCGCTTCATGCGATAACACACCTGATTGAGTTAAAACCCTCAGTACATTTTTGACAATCGGAAGGTCTGGAGAAATATTAAAACCATGATAAAGTTTCTCAACCAAACCTTTTGCTTTTTCAGGGTCATCAAGAGCCCATGACAAAATACAGGTGTTGTGCTCAATATCAGCCTTGACATTCAAATACAGCGTGACAAATTCACCCAGTTTCGAGCCAATATTTTGTCGATAACCTTCGGGCATATTTGCCCAGGTGTAACACAAAAGCTCATAGAAAAATCCAAAGTGCCTGGATTCATCGTTCATATGGTCATTGATGTAATATTTAATACTTGGATGTATGGTTGCAGAATCAAAATAAGTCACGAGCTCACGTATCAGTGTGGTCTCAAAAATACATACCGCTACAATCTCGAATATATCATGATATTTTTTAGGTAATGTTTCTTTGATGGTCTCCATGGCCTGTGTGGCATCTGAAAAATGACTATCTAAATGGGGTAAATGAGAATATTTGCCTCGAAGCTGGCTGAGTAAATCATAAGCAATATAAACATGATAATACTCATCAATAATCACGGTGCTTGCGTTGCGCTTAATCACGTCAGCATACGCAACCGGCATGTCTCTGTGCATTATGCTATGGCATGCACCGTAAATAAAATGCGTTTCTAACTGAATAATATCGTTCAAATACTTTAAAAACGACAACAGAAGAATATCCTTTTTTTTATCTTCCAAGGCACATACTTCAGGTAATAAAAATAAGACGTGTCTATCCATAGGGAAAAAATCGCCGGAAAGGCTAAAATCAATGGGCTTACGTGGTCGCGTTCGAACTGAACTTCTAGACTCCCATTTTAGTTGATATTCTTCTGATGCATCAGCATTCACGGTCACTAAGCTCCGTTTGATTGAAATAGAACCCAGCCCCCTTATAATCCTAGAAGAAGCAGTTGAAGCCTGCTACGAAGACCTAGGCCTTCTCGCTACGGCTTCAACTGCTTCTTCTAGGATAATACGAATGCTTTTAACCTATCAAAATTAAGAAGAATTCGTCGTGAACCGAGAAGTTGAATTAATATCATTATATTTGTTTGTCTGCAACATTTAAGGAGGCACTTTAATCAACTGAAGTTTGGACAAACCTCAAAATAGGCACACTTGAATACACCCATAAATAGGCGGAATTTGTAAAAAACAAAGAAAGCTGAAGAAAAACGTTGACAAAAAACAAATCTGCCATAATACTGGTTTTCTAGATTGTAGCATTCCACAGCAGTTTATGGCGGATTTTTCTAATTTAACGATGATAAATTTGCAGCACTACTGTTGACAATTGGGATTTCAGGCCTGATAATCGTCTCAAGTACGTTTTCGGATTAGAGCGATGATGGCGTACTGAAGTCAATGCTAAGTTGTGGCTTTTACGAAAAAACGGAAGTTTAATAATAAAAAAGTGGAGAAAAGTATGTTAAATCTTAAAAAAACAGCTGTAGCTGTTCTTGCTTTAGGTAGCGGCGCAGTATTCGCCGGTTCAATGGGTCCTGTTTGTAGCGCAGTAAATGTTACTGTTCCTTGCGAAAGCACTGCTTGGGATTTGGGCGCAAAAGCTTTGTATTTACAGGCTAATGCTGGCTCGGCTGCTCGAAGTGTAACTACTACGACTAACACAGTTGATTTAGATAGAAACCCACAATGGGGCTGGGGATTCATGGTAGAAGGTTCTTACCACTTCAACACTGGTAACGACTTGAACTTGAATTGGTATCACATTAACAACTCTCATTCTGGTGGCTTTAACGGAAGCAGAGCAATTGATATCGATCCTACTTCTGACCTATTCATCAGAAATCTTGCAGGAACTTCAACAACATTTAATAGAATTAGCAGTACTATTGACCCACATTGGGATGCTGTGAACCTAGAGTTCGGTCAACATGTTGATTTCGGTGAGAACAAAAGCATTCGGTTCCATGGTGGCTTTGAATACGCTCGTTTGACTGCTGATGGTTCATCGCATTTACAAGGAACTGTGATTACGTCAACAGCTTCTCTACCTTTCAATTCAACTCGTTCAACGGATGTTTCTTACAATGGCTTCGGTCCTCGTTTAGGAACAGATATGGCGTATGATTGGGGTAATGGCCTAGGAATTTATGCTAATGGTGCTGCGTCTCTATTAGCGGGTTCTTCTAAGTTCAACCAAGTTCGTACAGACCTAATTAATGGTCGTTCTGTAACAGTGAACAGTTCATCTACGATTGTTGTTCCTGAATTAGAAGCTAAATTGGGCGCCACTTACTCTTATGCCATGGCACAAGGTGACTTGACATTGGATGTTGGTTGGATGTGGGTCAACTACTTCAACCCAATCCGTGCACAAGGTGGTAAAGTGACTGATAACCTTGAAACTGGTGACTTCGGTTTAGAAGGTCCTTTCATTGGCTTGAAATGGCTTGGCAACGTAGCTTAATTGCTAGCAGTATAAAAAAACCCGCCCTTGAGGCGGGTTTTTTTATGCCTTAAAATCCATTTAACCCATATCGATTGACTAAATCTGCACCTGTTCCCCAACCTCCCCTAAGAAATAGTTCTACTTTCTATAGCCAGAAAAACGATTGCAAAGTATAATGCGCGCAAACGTTTAATTAGAAAAAGCAAACCCAACACGCCAATAAAAAAAACATTAAGGAGTATTGCTGTATGAAACACAAAGTCCTGCTTCTCGCTATGATGCTTGTTATACTACCAGAAATCACTTATGCAAGTGATGAGCCGTTACAACAACAAATTCAGCTACTGCAACAACAAGCAGCAGCAATGCAAGCGCAATTAAATCAATTACAAAAGCAATTGGTTCATCAATCAAATCTTAAGGCCGATCATCAAACATATGCTCCAGTTGCCTCACAACCTGCCCCAATTGTGAAAACGGCACCTACACCTGTACCGTTGGCAAATCAACCCCCAGAGCCAACGATTAGTAAACAAGTTAAACCCAAAGCTAAGCAGCATAAACAGCCCACAACACGTGATGCGACTCAACCTAAAATAATCCAGGCATCACAAACAACGCCAGCCCCACTCTCCGGCAAGCCAGCAAAACAAGCTGAGCCGGTTTTTCACAGCAGTATGGTGAGCGTTCATTCATTGGAAGATGCGGATCCTGAGTCAGTCGATTTTTATCCAACGGCACTAGTTGCTGATAATCATGTATTGACCTACATAGCAGGAACCCCCGTTGTTTCATCACCCTACTTAGGAAGTCGACCCGCATTTGATGGTTCTGACTACATCGTAAATATCTCAAGTATTAATCGAGATATACGCTTGATGCAGCAACGCCGAAGTCTGGATCGAGCCTATGAAAAAATGGGATATCCCATGCCAAACCGACCGATTTTAGCAATAAGCGGAAAGGTCGAGCCATTAGGAACTATCGGACAACCGTATTTTGGTCGCTCAAGAGGTGACTGGAATCTCGGTTCAGATGAACTGGATATTGCTGCGATTTTGAATGATAAAGTTGAGGCTTATATGGGACTTGCCTATAACGCCGCACCTCCATCAGGTGGTGGTCAACGCGTTTCGAATTCGTCAATTGGCTTAAACATGGGCTTTGTTAATATTGGAGATTTAGACAAGTCCCCACTTTATCTTACCGCCGGTCAATTGTTTGCACCCTTTGGTCGATTTTCAACGTCCATGGTGAGTCCGACATTACCTATGATGCTGGCACGTACCAAAGCTAGACCTGTAATTTTGGGATACAAATCGAAAGAGAGTACTGGCTTGTTTGCTGCCTTGTACGGATTTAGGAGCGATACAACGCTGGGAAGTACTGGTGTTGGTGGTGTGAACCTAGGGTATATCGTTGACGCATTTCGAGCGACAACTGAGGTGGGTGTCAGTCTCATTAGTTCGTTGGATGATGCCGGCGGTATGCAATCGACGGGCTCAATACCCAGAACCACATTTGGTGGCTTTTCTTCCGTTACGAACGGAAATGAAAATGTTCATAAAACGGCAGGTATCGATGCGCACCTTGTTACCAGTTTTGATCGATATAATATTACTTTGGAATGGGCTAGTTCATTAGGACGCTTTAATCCAAATGACTTAAGTTACAATGGATTGGGCGCGCTTCCACAGGCCGCACAGGTGGAAGGTGGTATAACATTTATCATGTTTGATAGACCGTCATCTGTGGCTGCGTCTTATCAATGGTCCACTCAATCTCTTGCGTTGAATATACCGCAGCATCGAGTTAATGCTGTGTATAATATATCAATTTGGAAAGACACGGTCGAAAGCTTGGAATACCGACATGATATTGATTACAATCGATATCAGTTTGCTAATGGAGCCGCACCAAATGGCTTGGTTAATGCGAATACCATTGGAACAGGCGGTAAAGCGGATACCTTGTTAGCTCAAATTGGGATATATTTCTAGTACCTGGACATTGGACAAACCTCGATCTAATACGAGCCCGTGAGCGTGCCCGCATGTTACCGAAAGGCCTTGGGGAAAGACTGGGAATTAAATGAGATTTTGAGAATCTTTGTGTTATTCTCAAAACACCACTTAATTCGTTACACGTTACCTTCAACCATCGGGTAACGGGTGGGCTCGGGCACGCCCACGGGCTTGTAAAAACCGGATCTTATTTGTCCAACGTCCAGTAATACCGTTTCCATATTAAATGTGAGGGATGTATGGCTATCAAATCAGATCAATGGATAGAAAGAATGGCACTGGAACACGGGATGATTACCCCGTTTCAATCCGGTCAGAAGCGCGAAAATGAGGTGGGACGCATTATATCGTATGGTGTTTCTAGTTACGGATACGATGTTCGTTGTTCGAATGAGTTTAAAATTTTTACCAATATAAACTCTGCAATTGTTGACCCAAAAGCGTTTGATGAGAGTAGTTTTGTTGATGTTCAGTCTGATGTTTGTATTATTCCCCCCAATTCATTCGCATTAGCTCGTACGATCGAGTATTTTCGTATCCCTCGCAATGTGCTTACTATTTGTCTTGGTAAATCCACCTACGCACGGTGTGGGATTATTGTGAATGTGACTCCTTTGGAGCCTGAGTGGGAGGGGCATGTCACGCTGGAATTTTCCAATACCACGACATTACCAGCTAAAATTTATGCCAATGAAGGCGTAGCTCAGATGATATTCTTGGAAGCGGATGAAGTTTGTGCTGTATCCTATCGAGATCGTCAAGGTAAATATCAAGGTCAAACCGGTGTAACTCTACCACGAACGTGACTGCTCACCCAGCACGGCGCGTGCTGGGGAAATTACCCGCGAACTTCGCCGGGAAAATTAGTCCTCGCTACGTACCGCGGACTAATTTTCCGGCGATTGTGACATGATACCCAAAAACCTCATTCCTGATCTTCTTTAATAGGCGTTCGATTCTTGGCTTCATCAATACGCTCACGTAGCTCTTTGCCAGGTTTGAAATGCGGGCTATATTTTGCGGCCGTCTTAACGCGCTCTCCAGTTTTTGGATTATGTGCATTACGAGGCGGTCGGTAGTGGAGAGTAAAACTACCAAAACCACGAATTTCAATACGTTGACCCTTGACGAGTGATTCGCTCATCAATTGCAGGAGTTGGTTAACGCTGTCCGTCACCACTCGTTCAGGTAAATGAGTCATTTTTGCAGCAAGACGAGCAATAAGCTCTGATTTTATCATACCAACCTCGCGTTCCTGGGCGGTCAAATTTTAGTTAGATTCGTTTAGAATATACTGATTTTCAGTGTATGACAAGATGATCTAAGTTTTCATATGAATATATGCTCTTACAATTCCCCAGCTCATTTGCACCGCTGTTACCCGTTGTATTGTATACCTACTCGATAATAATTGTTTGGTTGTCGTAATGACAATTGTACCTATTGGTAGGTCTTCTAAACGATTATTCAAAGCAATCCATGTATCCCCAAAATACCCAGTTGCGTTAATGAAAATTAACGTGGCGTCATAAAAATCGGTTTGTAAAAAATTACCTTGAATAAAGTGAATACGCCTGGCAACGACTTCATAGTCGGATAATTTTAATAATTGCTTTAGTTGTGTCCGAGCCGCAAGATGAAGCTCATGAAATAGTTCAATGCCACAACTTTTCTTAACCGGAAATATCATTGAGCAAGCAAAAACAGCTTTTCCAGTGCCACTACCTAAATCATAAAATACGGTATTGTGGTCTGGTTTGGTTAGTGTTAACAAGGCGATAAACGATAAAAAATCAATTTCGCCATACACATATTCTAACGCATCACCTTTTGCTCGTGCTTGCCGAGATAAGGCAAAACCATTAATATCGGCACTAATTTTTTGTAAGGTTTTGCTATGTTTTTGTGTACACAAGGCTCGTTGCCATCGCCATATTTTGAATTGTCTCCAAGATTTCAGGTGATTGATAAACAGAATAAGTCCAATGATGAATAGAATAATAAACATTATTTGAATCACTTCTTAGTTGTAATGATGAGAAACCGTAGTATGGTTGTTTTTCACAACACATGCTCAAATAAAATATTTATGCTTTTTAAATGCCATTCTTTGCGGTGCTGCTATACTATGGGTAAGTGTAACGTAATTGCCAACTTTTCTGATGATCACGCGCAGCTAATATATTATAAATGGATCGCAGGGTGGGCAAATAAGCGATAGCGACACCCATCAGAAAAGTTGAGAATCGCAGTAATCTGAGTAGTTGGAGTGATTCATGATAAAACGAATTTTAAATAATGTGAATCAACAAAATATGGTCCATGCGTCAAAGTCTACGATACTTTCTCAACGAGACCAACCCTTTTTTATTGATGTTGGCGGGTCCGGATTCCGTGCGGTTGCGGTTTGGATAATGGGGTATTTGCTAGGTATGAACTCCTCTCAACATACAACGATAGTCAAAAAGCATTGGGCTACAACGATATTTGAGCGGCATATTCGTTATTTCCCAATCCATCAAACCTTAATTGATGTGTTAGTAGGTTCGGACAGCACAAAAAGACATATGGTCAGTGATCGTTTAAAACGAGAGTTTATTGATACGCTGGCATATACCCTGGGTCGTATTGCTTTTGATGAGTTGTGTCACAACCCTGTGCCTTATCGAGGGGCATTTTCACACGGTCAGACAGAGCGACTGCGAGATTTCATGCACGCTTTTCTGCCACAGCCCGATAAATTTAGTATGGGAGCATTAGCAAAGGCATTGCATTTATCTATTGAAATTTGGCATGTCAATACGACTAGTGACATACCCGCACGCTATCACTATGGTACCAATAAACATGAACATAATTCAGATATCCAGATGGTCCCGGTGTTACAATTACAGGCTGAAACGTATTTCATGCCGTTGGTATCCGATGCGGTTTGGGAACGCGTGCTCAATCACCCTATTCACTCGTCGCTGAAGCCAGTTTCTGAGCAGATTACGTGTTGTTTTACGTTAGCTGAACTTCATGCCAAGTTGTCTGCTGCCGATGAGGAAATTATTAACCGGTTTATTCATATTAAGGCTAATTTGGTGGCGATGGTTCAAGCTGGTGATTTGACACTAAGCCATTTAAAATCAATTTATAATCAAGGTTTATATGAAACCAATAGGCAACGTACGCGAATTGGTACTGAGTGTGGAAATCAATATTATTTTGCAGACATAACGAGCTCTAGTGAGGGTGTGATGCCGACTTTGATGCCATTTAGTAGTTACGATGCTGAAATTATGGAACAATTGTTGACTGCCATTGCTCGGGCAGTCAGTTTGGATGAAATGAGTTTAGATTTGATAGATTCTTATTTATGAGTCAGAATCATAATATCAGGGTAACTTTATGAGGACTGACCATGATTTATACCACTATTCTTGAAACGATCGGCCATACACCTGTAGTGAAGATCAACCGAGTTGGTGCGGAGTTGGCATGTGGACTGTATGCGAAATGTGAATTTTTTAATCCAGGCGGTTCAGTAAAAGACAGAATTGGCTATGAAATGGTAAAAAATGCGGCTAAAAGCGGCCGTATTAAACCTGGAGATACGCTGATTGAACCTACGTCAGGTAATACTGGAATTGGTATGGCACTAGCAGGCGCGGTCATGGGCTACAAGGTTATTATCACAATGCCTGAAAAAATGAGCAAGGAAAAACAGGTGGTTCTTGAGCGATTAGGGGCAGTCATTTACCGAACACCGTCAGAGGCCGCATCGCATGATCCCGATAGTCATATTTCCTTAGCCAAACGGTTACAGCAAGAGATTCCAAATGCTCACATTTTAGATCAATATTCAAATCCGGATAATCCGAATGCTCATTATTTGGGAACAGCGGAGGAGATTATTGATGATTTTGGTGATGACTTGCATATGGTTGTCGCAAGCGTTGGTACAGGTGGTACCATCACAGGTATTGCACGACGTTTAAAAGAATATAATCCTAAAATTAAAATAATAGGTGTGGATCCTGTCGGCTCAATTTTAGGTGGTGGTGATGAAGTAAAGCCATATCTCGTTGAAGGAATAGGCTATGATTTTTTTCCTGATGTGTTGGATAACAGTTTGATCGATGCGTACGTGAAAACGAGCGATAAAGAGTCACTTCAAATGGCACGTAGACTGATTCGTGAGGAAGGACTGTTGGTTGGAGGTTCCAGTGGCGCTGCAATGTGGGGGGCCCTACAAGCGGCTAAGTTTTTGAATAAAGAACAAAAATGTTTGGTGATTTTACCCGATTCCATACGTAACTACATGTCGAAATTTGCCTCAGATGAATGGATGCAGGCACAGGAGATGTTGTAAATTGGTACTTTAAATGTAAGGGATCTCAAATTTAATAACATACCCATAATGGTAGAACGTAGGGTGGGCAAAGCGGTAGCGTGCCCACCCGTTCGGAGCCGGCAGGGGATATTTGATGTAAATGCTCAGTATGAGGTAAAATCCATCCCATCTTTAA
>JAUYQG010000067.1 GCA_030695645.1 Legionellaceae bacterium | reverse complement strand
TATGTTTAAAAAATACCTGTAATTATGCGAGAAAATTGGCGCATTAATCAGAATTAAGTAATGTTATGGTGTGCTCAGGAAAGTGCTGAAACAATAGGATGTTACGGTTTACGATCGTACCGCGAAGCGGTTTAGTTCAATATAAGTTAATCTTGAATATTTTTAATGAGGGAGCTGATACTATCGATCCTTTAAAACTTAAGATCACAAATTGTGATCTTAAGTAGATATGATGTCATGAACGAATCTTGGTAATTACAATGTCAAATCAAAAAAATTATTGGCCAGATGAATGGGAGCAAGGACTGATTAAAACTCAGAATGCTATGGGTGTGATGTTTAAAGAATTATCACCCGCAGCAGAGGCCTTCGTGCAATATGCTAAAATTGCCAAATTTCCTTTATTAGATATTGGTGCTGCTTATGGTGCTACGGCCATCCCCGCATTAGAAAATGGTGCGGAAGTGATTGCATGTGATCTGTGTGAAGAGCATTTATCAATATTACGCCAATCAACAGATCAGAAATTGATCAATAAACTAAAAACATTGTCAAAAAAATTTCCAGAGGAATTGAGTTTTAAAAAAGAAAGCTTAAGTGGGATCATTATTTCCAATGTACTGCATTTTATGGATGGACAATCCATTATGGATGGTTTAAATCAATGCTGGAACTGGTTACAGTACGATGGTAAATTGTTTATTACTGTTATGACCCCACATTTAAGTTTTTACTATCAATTAATTCCTGAGTATGAAAAAAGAGCAAAAGAAGGCGATGAGTGGCCTGGAATATTTAACCCAAAATTGGTTTCTTCTGATAAATGGCGCGATAATTTACCTGATTTTGTGCATCTCTTTGAAATAGACACCATCAAGAATATAGTTGAGACAACAGGCTTTACCATCGATAGTATCGATTATTTTTGTTATAAAAATTATCCAAATGAACATCGAACAGATGGTAAAGAATTTATTAGTTTGTGCGCGACAAAGAAGCGTAAAACTGATTAACCTGAAAGGGATCCGCCTCCTTGTATTCGTCAATAAGTCCAATAGTCGGCATTATCTACCACGTCAAAAAAATAGTAACAATAGTAACAAACGTATTGACACGGGCCAAATTATTTACTTATAATATGTTTTATCTGTTACATTATTAATTATAGTATTATTAGTAATGAAAGTTAAAGATGGCTTAACATGAAAGTACAAAAAATTAAATTGCAAAATTCCATTCAACCTCACTGGATAGTGATTGGCGATGATTATTTACCTATTGAACCTATTGGTCAGTACTTATATTATTTATATAGCATTAAAAAATCACCTTATACAATTCGGACTTATGCGCATCATTTAAAAATTTATTGGGAATATTTGATAGCGAAGAAGTTAAATTGGAAGGAAATAAACACAAATACCATCGCTAATTTTATAGCTACGATGAGTGGCTTAGTCGATGGAAATATTATTCATCTGGCTTTGGAACAATCAAAACGTTCTGAGCGAACCATAAATCAAATTATTATAGCAGTCAGTAGTTTCTATCAATATCATTTAGGTTTGAATAATGTAGAGGAAATTGCTTTTTACTCTTGGAAAAAACCATTTTATACTTCTCAATCATATAAGCCGCTATTACACCACTTATCAAAATCAAAGAACCAACGACACTCTATATTCAAATTGAGAGAGAAAAAAAATTTATGTAAGGTGATAGATCCAACTACCATAAAGATGATGGTGGCTGCTTGTAAACGGGTACGAGATAAATTTCTTATTTGTTTATTATATGAGACTGGTTGTCGTATTGGTCAAGTTTTGGGCTTGAGACACGCCGACATTGAAACATTTAATAATATTATAAAAATTTTTCCGCGTAATGATAATGCTAATTTTGCACGATCAAAATCATGCGATGAAAATATTATTCATGTGAGTGATGGATTGATGCAGTTATATTGTGATTACTTCATGCAGGAATATGGTGAGGTAGAAAGTGATTATGTATTTATTAATTTATGGGAAGGGGAAATCGGCAAGCCAATCTCTTATAGCAGCGTAATAACTTTATTTCAGCGATTAAGCAAAAAATTAGGCACCCATGTGACGCCACATATGCTTCGACATACGCATGCAACGGAATTAATTAAAGCGGGGTGGGGTATGGCTCACGTACAACAGCGATTAGGACATCGAAATATACAAACAACCATCAATACGTATGTGCATTTGTCAAATGATGATCTAAAAGAAAAATACAAAGCTTACTTAATGGCAAAGGAAGAAAACTAATGCCTATTTTATACGAAATTCAGCCAGAAAATATAATTAATGGGCTAGATAACCCCTCTTGGTATGACAATGAGAAGTGGAAATTTAGTGACCTTGGTATTGATGGTAATCAGGCAGATAATTTTGTCACATTTTCATTTAAATCGATCAGACAAGATTGGCTTAAACGCACTATAAAAAATTTTATATTACGGGTTTATATAGGTAAATCCTGTCATACAGTATCTCAACTAATTTCTTCTATAAATTCATTCTCTGAATTTTTACACACTTTACCACCCAGTGAGCAGGCTAAAAACCTGGATGGGATGACTAGAATGATCGTCATTAATTATATCGGTTTCCTTGGAAAACAATCAATTTCACAAACCACGAGACAGATTCGATCGCTAACGTTATCGAATTTTTTTGAGATATGTAGGGAATTGGGATGGGTCTATTTTAAATCCAATCTAATTTATCAAGAAGATATTCCAAAACGACCAAATAAAGTTCCTCGTTTCATTCCTGAATCTGTACTAAATCAATTAAATGACAATATTCAGCATATAGACCCTCATGTCAGGCGATTGATTTTGTTATTACAAGAAACTGGCGTCCGTATCAGTGAAGCAATCAAATTACCATTTGACTGTATTTTTCAAGATAAAGATGGCGATTTTTTCCTAAAATATCACCTATCTAAAATTAATAAAGAACATGTTATCCCAATCTCTCATCAATTAGCATCAATCATACAAGAGCAGCAAAAAGCCGTTTCGAATGAATGGGAGCACCATAATTTATTATTTACGATGCCTCATTATATTCAATATCATGATCAGAATGTTAGAACGAGAAAAGCTGTAAATAGAGGAAGCAAATGGTCTAGAAGGCACTTGGCCAGATATTTTGATAAATTTGCAAGTGATTATCAGATCTTAGGGCCAGATGGGCAACTATGGAAATTCCAGTTTCATTCCTTTAGACATACGGTTGCAACACAAATGATTAACAATAAAGTGCCACAGCATATTATTCAACGATATTTGGGACATGAAAGTCCGACAATGACATCCCGGTATGCACATATTTTTGATGAAACGCTTAAAACAGCATTTTCAGAATTCCGCGGAAAAATGGTTGATATTACCGGTACGATTGTCACTCCTGAACAGGTAACACATGATCTGGCACAAGGTTCTAATCCAGATGATATTAATGTTCGCTGGCTTAAAAAAAATATTATGGCGCAAGCATTACCTAATGGTACTTGTGCGTTACCCGTAATTTCTAATAGTTGCCCGCATGCAAATGCTTGTTTATCTTGTGTGAATTTTAGAACAGATCATCGATACTTAGATACACATAAAGCCCAGCTTGAAAAAACAAAGGCTATTGTATCTCAAGCCAAACACAATGGTTGGAAACGTCAATTAGAAATGAATTTAACGCTTCAAACTAATTTAGAAAAAATAGTTAATACTTTGGAGATCGCACTATGACTCATGAGCGCAATACCTCTGGATTAACTCGTGCGGCACAAGACAGACGTAAACTGACAATAAAACGAGTAGAAGCTGCTATTAAATTACTTATTAACGATCGTAAACCTATTAATTTTAACACCGTTTCCAAGACCGCAAATGTTGGTAAACCTTGGTTATATAAAGAAGATGCTATTAGGAAACAAATCGAAGATTTAAGAGAAAAAAATGGATTGTTAGATCATTTTACATGCGATAATTCTTCTAAAAAAGCAAGTCAAAAATCAAAAGACAACATTGTTCAAATGCTAAAGGAACGAGTTAGTAAATTAGACGCTGAAAATCATAAGTTGAAAGAACAGATAGAAGCTCTTTATGGTGAATTATTTAATAAGAAATAACCGCGATTTTTAAACATATTGTTTGGGAGTGTCAACATGACGGAACTAATAAAAGCAGAGGCAGGAATGAAACACTCTGTCATTTATACGGATAGTTTTGGGAACTACTTTAGATACTTTGGAGGAACTTGGGCCTGGAGAAATCACAATCCTGGAAATATGAGACCAAGCGATATAGGTATCAAATATGGACAAATTGGTGTCGCATATAATTTTGCAGTGTTTCCTAGCAATGATGCTGGACATCAAGCATTGTTAGAGCTCTTAAAAGTAAAATATGGTAATTCATCAATTGATGAAATGCTGGAAAAATATGCTCCGTCAAAAGAGAATGATACAATTAAGTACAAAAAATATCTTCATAAATATACAGGTATAAACGACGATCGGAAAATTAAAACCTTTACAGATTTAGAGTTTGAAAAGTTATGGCATGGAATTGAACAATATGAGGGTTATAAAGAAGGTGAAATTGTACAAATTTACAAGATCACTCATGTGAAACAAGAAAAACATGCTGCAATTTGTGCTTTTTATGTTGATAATGAGGGGTGGTTTACAAAGGAAAAATGTATTGAGCTTGCAAAGAAAAATAAAATTGAACTTGAAATTTGTATTTCATGTTTAGGACATCCCTACTTAAAAGCGGCATCTCATAGCAAATTTCAACCAAAACTTAGATCGTTGGTTGAAAAGAAGCCTGGGAGACAATAATGCGCTTTATTTTATATCTCATAATCACTTTTTTTATTGTATCTTATAATGCTATTGCACAAACAGAGTCCATTCGCGTTTTTTCAAAAAAAGGGAATATTTATTACACTCAAGGTTATAAAATTACCACTCAGCTAACATTTAAAGGAAAGGATCATTTTCCTATTTTATCTCCAAACCATAATCTAATCGCATTTGTCAGAGTGGGTGATAAGAAACTTCCTCTGAGTTGCTCGTTTTCTGCGAATACAATTAATGGTTATGGAGAGCAAATATGGACAATAAATCTTAAGACTAAACAAGAACGATTACTCGTAACCAGTCATTTTTTTTGTGACAGTCCAACAAAAATGATTGTTAATCCAAGAAACTTAACATTTTCACCAGACGGTAAGATCTTATATTTTCTAACATCTGCATGGACAACATCTGGGGCTATACATACTGTTAATAGTGATGGTTCAAATTTACATTATTTATTACCTGCCAACGCATTAGATATCGTTATGCATGGTAAATACAAAGGCTATTTAATTCTCCAACAACATCGGTATTATCATACTAAACTAGGTAGTTATGATTGGTATTGGTTGTTTTCTCCGACTGGAAAAGAAATTAGATCGTTGTCTGATGAGCAACGAAACCACGCATTAAAATAAAGCTGAAAAGCACTGTGTTTATAACAAAGAGCTGGGGATGTAATGTCACGAATCTATTCACACTCTACGAAGATTAATTGACATTACCCGTGATTATTGTGATAATCACGGGTAAAATAACTATTAAGATACGTGATAAAGCTATGCCATTATTATTTTTTGGAATAACTCATTATGCCTACTGACGATGATCAAAAAAGTACGTCCATATCTGGTTCAGAAGAAATCTCACTTGCTTTTACTAAAGATTACAGATCATTTCTACGAGATTTAAAAGATAAAATACGTAATGCCAGGTTTAGATCTGCTTTAGCGATCAATCAAGAAGTGATAGATCTTTATTGGCATATTGGTAAACAAATCATTGAAAAGCAAAATTGGGGCAGTAAACTGATTGAAGCATTATCTCTTGATTTGAAAAACGCTTTTCCTGAAACCAGCGGATTCTCTATAAGAAATTTACGAAGAATGCGGCAATTTGCAGCTCGTTTCCCAAATATCGTAATTATGCCACAGGCTGTGGCACAATTGCCTTGGGGACATCTTGCACTTCTAGTTCATAAAATTAAAGATGATAAAGAATTTACTTGGTATGCAGATCAAGCTATTGAACAAGGATGGCCAAGGATAAGTCTTGAGCGACATATCAAAGATAGTTTATTTCATAGACAAGCGATCGACTCTGTTAAATCCTCCAATTTTTTAACGCGTTTACCAAGTCCTCAATCGAAGCTTGCTCATGAGTTACTTAAACAACCATATAATTTAGATTTTCTTGGTTTGCACGATGATGCTCATGAACGACAAATAGAACATGCGTCCATAGAACATATTACTAAATTTCTTCTTGAACTGGGCAAAGGCTTTGCATTTGTAGGTCGACAAATACCAATTGGCCTAGAAGAGTCAGGATATTTCATGGATATGTTGTTTTATCATTTAAAGCTTCATGCGTACGTGGTTATCGAATTCAAAGCCACCAAATTTAAACCAGAGCATGCCGGCCAATTAAACTTTTATCTAAATTTGGTGGATGACTTTTACAAAATGCCAGAAGACAATCCCACCATTGGTTTGTTATTATGCAAATCACGCAATAAATTTGAAGCAGAGTATGCATTAAAAGGCATAGAAAAACCAATCGGGATCTCAGAGTATCAGCTCACTCGAGCAATACCTGACAACTTAAAATCTACATTACCTACAATTGAAGAAATAGAAGCGGAATTAAATGAGTTAGATAATGACTCATGCTTGGATAAAACGGATGAATAATGACATCAAATCACCGTTACCATTGTTTGATTCATTAGAATATATTGATAAATGTTTTGTAAAAAAATCGCAGTATATCGATATCAATGAGCGTGATTTTTATCATGCCGTAGCATTTCTTAAATGCTACAAAGGAAGCTTGGGTACATTCAATTCTTATCGAAGAGAAATTGAGCGTTTGCTACAATGGTGTAAACATATTGCAAATATCCCATTAAATCAAATTAAACGTGAGCACATTGAAACATATATCAAATTTTGTCAAAGTCCACCAAAATCATGGATAGGTACTAAAAAGTGTCCACGATTTATTCATAAAGACGGTGAACGCTTCCCAAATATTAATTGGCGTCCTTTTGTTGTAACGATATCAAAATCAGCACACCGTAAAGGAAAAAAAATTGATATTGATAATTTCGAATTATCACAAGGAACAGTCAAAGAATTATTCGCTATTTTAAGCACTTTTTTCAATTACTTGATTCAAGAAGAGTATGTTTTTATGAATCCTGTCGCATTGATTAGACAAAAAAGCAAATTCCTTCGTAAACAACAAGGTCAAACGCAAATTCGTCGTTTATCATTATTGCAATGGGAATATGTGATAGAAACTGCAACAACCATGGCCAATGATGATGCTAACAAGCATGAACGCACCTTATTTATCATGACAGCACTTTATTCTATGTATTTACGAATTTCAGAATTGGCTGCAAGTGAACGCTGGTTACCAAAAATGTGCGATTTTTATCGTGATCATGATGGAAATTGGTGGTTTAAAACCGTTGGCAAAGGTAATAAAGAAAGACAAATAGCGGTAAGTAACACAATGCTTCATGCATTAACACGATATCGTAAACATTTAGGCCTATCTACTTTGCCCTCTGTCGCTGATCAAACGCCCCTGCTTTCAAAAACAAAAGGCAAGGGACCAATATCCAGCACCACGTATATCAGAGAAATGGTGCAGGATTGCTTTGATCAAAGTATCAA
Organism: Legionellaceae bacterium; assembly: GCA_030695645.1. Taxonomy (GTDB): domain Bacteria; phylum Pseudomonadota; class Gammaproteobacteria; order Legionellales; family Legionellaceae; genus JAUYQG01. The sequence goes on along the minus strand of JAUYQG010000067.1, from coordinate 1,367 downwards.
AAGGCTTGAAGAAGATACCCATTTTGAAGAAGCTGAGTCTTTAAATGAGGCAACTGTTCATTGGTTACGTCATACGGGGATTTCTGATGATGTGAAACGAAGACCGCGTGAACATGTTCGCGATGATGCTGGTCACAGTTCAAGTGCTACAACAGATAAGTACATTGATGTCGAGTTGAGAGAAAGACATCGAACCGCCAAAAATAAACCGATCCTCGTCGATGGATAATCCGCCGATTACTACGAATATTATAACTTAATTGTTAACTAATTGATTTATAAGTAAATAATAAATTTTGTAGTAGATAGTTCCTACTAGTGGAGTTGTTTACATGGCTCTGAAAATTTAGTATTATTGATAGAAATTGCTAATGAAACTTTTTGCAGCGCCCGCTGCAGAAAGATTTGAAATACAGTATCGTAGTTATAAAACTTTCGCTCACGGTCGTGAGCGAAAGTTTTATGCTTGGAAGACAAGTTGAGTTGTAATCAATTAGTCAACCCAATATAAAGGAACTAAGTATGTCAAAAGAAGTAACTTTTCATCTTGATCAAGATTATAAGTCGTTTTTAAGCGCTATTAAAACTCAAATAAAGTCTGCTCAATTTAGAGCTGCGCTGGCCGTAAATCAAGAAGTTATCAACCACTATTGGTATATTGGCAAACAGATAATTGAAAAACAGCAGCTGAAATCTTGGGGGACGGGCTTTATTGAAACATTATCTCAAGATCTACAGAATTTATTTCCTGAAACCAGGGGTTATTCGGTAGCAAACATTAGGCGAATGAAGCGGCTTGCCGAAGAGTATCCCGATCTAAATGAAATTCGCGCACAAGCTGTGCGCGATTTACCTTGGGGGCATATTGTTGTTTTAATACAAAGAGTTACTGACTCTATCGCGCGTGATTGGTATGTTAGTCAAACCATGGAAAATGGTTGGTCACGATCAACTCTTGAAAAAAATATAAATCAAAATTTATATCAATCTCAAGCATTACCATCCAATAAAGCATCTAATTTTGTACATCGACTACCAGCAGCACAATCATCACTTGCGCAGGAAGTACTTAAAAGCCCATATAATTTTGACTTTTTAGGTCTTCATGATGATGCACTTGAGCGCGAAATTGAGCATGCTTCCATTACACATATTACCAAGTTTTTATTAGAGCTGGGTAAAGGTTTTTCATTCGTTGGTAGTCAATACCCAATGGAAATCGATGGTGAGTAGTGGTCCCCAAAAATGAGACAGTGGTGTAAAATATAAACCATTGTAACAAGGGGTACTAAATGGCCAAGAAAACATTCACGGCTGAGTTCAAAGCAAAAGTAGCAATTGAGGCACTCAAGGGCAATAAAACGATC
>JAUYQG010000066.1 GCA_030695645.1 Legionellaceae bacterium | reverse complement strand
ATTAATTACACCATATGCAACTGTTTTCATAAAATAGATCGATTTCACCTAGTAATATATGTCTGTAAATTTCACAGATCTGAAATTATTTGGACGGAATTGCATGCGTTTTTTTGCATGCAGTTTTGTCCAAAGTCCAATCATTTATACCTGCACACGAAATGAGGTAAATCCTTATGATTACCTCAATGCACTGCAGCGGTATGGGCTCGCGGTTAAACTGAACCCGGCGAGTTGGCTGCCATGGAATTACTTGGATGCCGTTGTAGCCCTGTCAACTAAACTTGCAGCATAATAAAGAACATTAGGGATCTCAAATTTAATAACATACCCATAATGGTAGAACGTAGGGTGGGCACGCTACCGCTTTGCCCACCCTACGTTCTACCATTATGGGTATGTTATTAAATTTGAGATCCCTTATTGCCTTATTGCCTTATTGCCTTATTGCCTTATTGCCTTATTGCCTTATTGCCTTATTGCCTTATATGATAGGTGTTTGACAATGGATAGAGTTATAAGGATATAGCGATAATGCATGAAAAATGGCGTAACCATCATTTACTACTACTGGCTTTATTAACAGTCGCCAGCTCAGCTGGATTTGCACAGGCTCAAATGGAGCCACGCGAACAAACGACAACTTTAATTTCTAAATTATCTGAGGTTTTTAAGTCATCAGGTGTAGCAACACTGAGTGTTGGTCCGGTCTGGGAAAGCGCCGGGAATACACAGACGTTTTATTTAGCCCCTAATATTGAAAAAACCTACGCAGCGACTCATGCATCGCATGCGTTGGTAGATGGAGAGTTTTTCTTAGGCATTCAAAAACCACTGCGCGAAAAACTGGAGGGCCAAATAGGTCTTGCCGTTGCCACGACTGACAATGCTTCTTTGTCGGGGAATATTTGGGACGATGCCGACTCTCTATTTAATAATTACACGTATCACTATCAAGTAAGACATACGCATCTTGCATTGAAGGGTAAATTATTAGCCGACAGAGGTTATAGTGTAACCCCTTGGGTAAGTGGGAGTTTAGGCGTTGGATTCAACCAAGCCCATGACTTTAGCAATACGCCAACCATCAATGAGGCGGTTGTTATGTCTAATTTTGCAAGCAATACAACAACGGCCTTTACATACACTCTGGGCGCCGGTGTTCAACGACATTTGAATCAACATTGGCAAGCGGGCATCGGTTATGAGTTTTCGGATTGGGGAAGGAGTCAATTGAACCGCGCATCAGGACAAACATTAAACAGCGGTTTGTCTTTATCCCATTTATACACCAACGGATTATTATTCAATCTGACTTATTTAGCATAAGGATATTGCAATGACTGCCACCTACAGCAAAGCGTTAACCCTATTATTAAGCTCCATACTACTCTCTCTCAGTGCACTCCTTCATGCAGGCAGCAATACTGTGTTTCAACTGGACTCAGTGTAATTTTACGCGTTGTTTTTTTCCCCCACTCAGTATATTTGCAATTGTAAATAACGCTACGCGCCACGCACCATGTAAAGCAGTTTGATGCATTTTATAAAGAGACCAATATGCGAAACGAGCGATTTTCCCTTTCATAATTTTATTTTTAGTTAATACCTGACCGACGCTGTTATGCTGGCCTAGTGAAATTAATGATCCATAGTCATTGTACCAATAAATGGGTAATGGTTTCTTTTTCAAATAGGCAGCCAAGGCCCGAACTAAAAAACTTGCCTGTTGATGTGCTGCTTGAGCACGAGCAGGAACAAATGCATTTTCGCTTTGAGGGCAAGATGCACAGTCTCCAAATGCAAAAATAGTATCATCGAGCGTTGTTTGCAACGTTTGCTTAACTAGCAATTGATTGTTTCGATTGACTTCTAAACTATCCAAAGTAGCTAAAACATCCGGCGCCTTAATTCCAGCAGACCAGACAATCATGTTCGCAGGTATAAATTCATTGAGTTGAGTATATAACCCTGATGAAGTAACGTTGCAAACGCGTGTATTCACATGAAGGGTAATTTGCTTGCTTTGTAGATCTTTAGAAATCATATTAGAAATAGTAGGATGTAAAGGAGCCAGTATGCGCTCTGCTGCTTCAATTAATATAAGTGAAACATCTTCTGGATTAATTCTTAGTCCGCAATGAGTTAATTGTGTAAGAGAATAATGTAGCTCGGCTATCAACTCTACCCCGGTTGCTCCTCCACCGACAACAGCAATCGTAAATGGTAATTGTTTTGACTCGTTTTTTTGATGCGCTAGTCGCAATAAATTTTGTATGAACGCTTGATGAAAATAGTCCGATTGCGAACGACGATCTAAGAAGAAACAATGATCTTTGACACCTGGGGTTGCAAAATCATTGACGGAACTGCCTACTGACAACACTAATATATCATATGCTATATGACGATCCGGAACAACTTCTTGTCTTGCCTCATCCTGTATCGATGCAAGTTTGATCGTTTTATTCATGCGATCAAGGCCGTCTAGTGTTCCCAAACAAAACTCAAAATGGTGATGATTTGCATAGAAAAGGTAAGGCAATGCGTCATGATTGGAGTCTAATGTGCCGGCTGCGACTTCATGCAACAGAGGTTTCCATATGTGCGTTGTTGAGCTATCGACTAAGATAATTTGGGCTAATTGTCGCTTACCTAATTTTTTTCCTAGTTTGGTTGCCAATTCTAATCCACCCGCTCCACCGCCAACAATTACAATGCGCGGCAATCCTTGTTCTCGTTGCCGTGTATATTCCGCTAATGTTTTTCTAGGCGAACCTTTAGGTAATGTTGGATTAGTCATAATGTTATCAGCCAAAGTGAGTAGTGTTTTGAAAATTCCTTTTCAGCGCTTTAAATTAATGGACGAAATTATAACATTTAATTGATTAAGTAAGTAGTGAATCTATCACCCGCTTTATTGAAGCATCAGATCTGCTACAATGTTGTCAATTAATCTTTAAATAGCAAATAAACTCGATGAAAAAAGTGACAAAAATTAAAAGACCACATATTGCGAAACTTGAAGAAGTTACAATTACTCGAGATGGAGAAAGCGCTATTATAGAATATAAAGAGCCAGGAATTGGCGGAGTTAGTATAAAAATAGGACAGGAAATTCATCAAATGAATGACGAAGATATATTAAACTGTCACAACAGCTACATACATGCACGACTTGAATCCATGCGAAATTACAAATATGTCGCCACTGAAATCCCTCCAGGCAACCCACAGGTTCAATATTCTGAATCAGGGTATCATTGGATACCACGTGGTGATGTTTTGCGCTGCGAGATCGGCTGTGACGATAATCATGAAACGGCTATTTTGATTGAGGCGATGGATCATTAATATAGAAGCGGGCATGAAGAAGATCCGTGATGTCACTAAAGAGATTGGCGCTCCTGATAACAGGATTATGTTCTGACGCCCCGGGATTTCAAATCTCTTGCCCGGTTACTTGAACCCAGGATCATCACGGAAGTAGGAATTTTATGACAATTTTTAAATCAAGTAAAGAAAAAAATCGGTCTACGCACCACTGGAGTTCATCAGAATTTGGTTCGAGGTCACTTGTATATGGCGCAAGGTCACTTGCAAAGGTTACATGGATGCATTTCATCGGATTGATAAGGATCCTAACCAATACCTCATGATTGTATGTTCTGAAAATGTTATTGTGGGCACATGTCATTTGACTATCATGCCTTCATTAACATTTGTGGGCTCTACTCGCATGCAAATAGAAGCTGTTCGCATATCAGACAAACATCGAGGACAAAAAATTGGTGAATGGATGATGCATGCCGCCATTGATTATGCGAAATCGAAAGATGTTTCTATTATTCAGTTAACAACAAATATTAAACGCCCCAGAGCCAAAGAGTTTTACGAACGATTAGGCTTTGAGAGAACTCATGTTGGCATGAAATATTATCTTCAGTAAGCATTAGAGCGAATGGTTTAAATGAATAAAAACTCAATCATAAAAATAGAATACCGCTATATTGTTGCAGCTATTTATGCGGTCGTTTTATTTTTAGATAGACTTGATTTAACCATTGTAAATATTGCGCTTCCGACGCTTGCCGCGTATTTCAAGGTCCCTATTACTCAAACAGAGTGGGTAAACAATGCTTATTTGCTTGCTCTGGCCATGAGTATTCCCATCAGTGGTTGGGCAGGCGACCGGTTTGGTGTCAAAAAAGTTTTTATTATTGCAACCAGCCTTTTTGGGTTGTCGTCATTGTTATGTGCATTTTCACCCGATTTAACAACCATGGCCATTTTGCGTTTTTTGCAAGGTTTCGGTGGTGGCGTTATTATTCCGGTAGGCATGACGATGGTATATCGCGTGTTTGATCCTTCAGAATATGCGAGCATTACCAGTTTTATTTTCATTCCAACGCTTATAGCCCCTGCTATTGCACCTGCGTTAGGTGGTGTGATGATTAACTACTTTGGCTGGAAGTGGGTATTTTTTTTTGCAGTACCCATTTGTTCCATTGCTATAATTTTATCCATAATCATATTAAAAGAACAAAAAAATGAAGAGAGAATACCGTTTGATTGGTTAGGGTTCTTACTTTCTTCTTGCGCGTTAATTTTAATGTTATATTTTATTTCATCCTTAGGAAAAAATGAGAGTTATTTTCAGATCATAGTCATTTTAATTGCCGCAATATTCTCAAGTTATCTGTTCCTCAGACACGAAAAAAATAGCACATTCCCGTTAATAGACATTAAGTTTTTTAAAAATGAATTATTTCGACAGGTTAATCTAATTCAATTGGCATTTCAGGTATGCCATTTTGGCTCTATTTTTTTGATTGGCATGTATCTTCAAGTAGGTGTTGGAATGTCTGCTATGGTTGCGGGGCTCATTATGGGCATGCAAGCCATTGGTGCTATTTGCACCAGTCGCTACTCGGTTAAACTATTTCACCAGTTTGGCCCTAGTCTTCCTATAATCATTGGATTTATTGGTGTTGCAGTAATTACCCCGTGTATTTTATTGATTAATGACCCTACAATGATTTTCATTGGAGGTGTTATTCTTTTTATAAGAGGATTGTTTAGTGGTTTATGTGGAACGCCCATTCAAACGGCAAGTATTATTGGTTTTAAAAAAGAAGACGTTGGACGAGCTAGCGCTGTATTTAACGCGGGAAGACAAATATCCATTAGTTTTGGAATTGCATTAACCTCTCTTTTGATAACGTATGGTTTTAAATTAAACGGACTTGATGTATTGCAACAAACCTCACAACCAGGCAAGGCCGTTTTTTATTACGCATTTATGCTGATTCCGTTAGTATCTTTCTTAGGCATTTTAATTACCGCACAAATTAACAATACGAAAATAATTTTATTGACTGTTCAGGATAAAATGCAAATCAAATGAATGAGTATTCGATATCATTATAAAAAAACCAGTATGTTGAGGTAAAAATAAATGGAAATATTCATAGCGTTGTTGCGATTATTGGGAACTCCACTTGATCATGTTGATAATGTGACAATCATTGGCGATGATCCTATTTTACCCAGCCCTTTTCTAATAGGAGAAGCTGGTGCTGCTATTATTGCGGCAATAGGGTATATCTCCTCGGAGTTATGGACCTTGAAAAATCATAGGACACAAAAAATTGATGTTACAGTGAAAGATGCTGCTATTGCACAACGATCACATAATCCTATTGTCGATTGAAAAATGGACTGCCCCGAGACATTTCCTACATTGTTGATTAAAGATGTATCTAGTTCAGTTCGAAATGTCCTCTTCTCTTTTGAGACAAAACACATCAACTAAAACATTTTTAAAATTCGTTTGTTTCATCAACCGCATTCCAACCTTTTTTGCGACGCGCTTCGAAGCATCATTCTTATGGTTAATAATTGAAATCAACAGAGGAATCTCGAGCATGTTAAAAGCATAATCTCTAACGGCTATAGCAGCTTCGGTTGCAATACCTTTTCCCCAATGCGCCTCATCTAAACGATAACCTAATTCAATGTACTCATCACCATCGACTATCTGGTGAATAAAACCGAAAAACCCAATCAGTTCGTTTGTTTCCTTTAAAACAAGCGCCATCAAACCGTATTTTTGTTTCTCATACAGTTCAATCCACTCGGGTAAGCTCAAGATGAGGTGTTAAGCGCACCTTAATTTCATCAATTTTATCCAAATAGTGATTCAAATATGAAGATAGTTTTTCGTCTCTGAGCCTTCCTGCTAATACATCCATATATGGAAACAGCGGTTGGTGTGGTAAAGGAAAAGTTTGATCTTGATGTAATAATTTTAATGAATTTGCTATTTCGGAAAACCATGTTTTTGTTTTAATAATTTTTTGTGAAGCAATAAATTCTGTGATCAAGACACCCCATTGGAATAGAATGATTTTCCATTGAACGTTATTTTTTGTATTCGATCCTTCGGATCTGCTGCATAGTAATAAAAACCACCTAAATCAGGGTTGATCCAAAAATCACTCAGACAAACTAACATAGGATACAAATCCGTTCGTCATTTGCACAGGATGATCATTTGTTCATTACAAGAAAGCAATGTTTGATAATCGGTTGAATGATATTGTTCTAAAAATAATGTATCGAATTGTAACGTTTCTCCCTCAATGAAAGGTTCAATCTTACAACCTTTTAACTCACCTTCTGAGTACGCTTCATTGATGGAAGGATATAAACCATTGCTTGCAAGTTTTCTGAGCGTGTCTAATTCAGCATCTCTATCAATCAAAAGATCGGAATTTTCACCGGGGATACGAATAAAGACATTTCTTTCATCATCCTTTAATCCATGATTGGTAATTCCACCAAGATAGGATAAGGTAATTTGTTTTACCCCTGCAAAAAAACTCATCTTTTTTAAAGAAGAAATTTTTTCTTCAAGGCGTTGCCTTGAAATATTAGGAGGAAGATTCTCGATCTTGATTTTAGTCATAAAAAGTAATACCTAATAATATATGCGCATAATTGTAACACATTTTCGAAAGAGTCGCTTTTTTATTTAAATCTGGATGATAACTGTTGAGATGTTTCTGATCTTACTTCTTCCTTGAGTTTATCAAGATCATCTTTGTACTCATGAGTGACATTATCTACGTTAAGTCACAACACCCGGCATGTCACTAGTATATCACCAGGTACTATTGCAGGCGGTTTACAAAAACTAACCCCGCTATTTGAGTCAATCTACAGGGCTTTTCATCAGCAACAAATGACAGAAAATAGATTCCATAATGATGAAACTCGTTGGGAGGTTTACGAGCAAGTTGAGGGGGAAGACAGGCCATCGTTGGTATCTTTGGGTCATGAGATCGGTCTCCGTGGTGTTTTACCGCCTGGATCCAACGCGAAGCGCTGATGTTCCAGTCGAGCATTTTTCCAATCTAATTTTAAAACTGGTTATTGTTATTTATCCAAGTACTTTTGAATATATTTAGCTAAATCTGCAACATTCGGATTTTGTAACATGGTATTGTGATCACCAGGGACATGAAAAATATCTATTGGTAAATTTGAGTAATTTGTCCAGTGATTATCTTCTTTATCAATATCTTTATATTCTAATAAAAGGTCAGTGGCTTTGAACAAGACTAATTTTGCGGGTACTTTTTTGTGAGTATAATTTATCATCATGTTCAAGCGATGTTGAAGCATTTTTTCCCAAATTTCTTGATTCTCCATATTTTTCGTTAGATCTGGAGATTTTGTGCTTTGTTTGTTTAAGTGAATGATGTTTTTTACATAATCCACATCAAATTGTGTTTTTGAAAGAGCCCCCCAGCCATCGATGAGTCCTACAAAATTTATAGACTCATTAATCTCAAGTAATTGAAATGCAATTTCAGTGACTACCGATGCGCCAAAAGAGGCCCCACATAAATAATAGGGACCTGTTGGTTGTATTTTTTGTATGAGTTTTCGATAAAATACAGCTAACTCTTCGATAGTAGAAAAAAGTGGTTTTTCGAGCTCAATACTGGGGTCTTGAAAACCATATATGGTTCTATCAGTATTTAAATTTTTTACTAAAGATAAGTAACAAAATACAGTTCCTCCCACAGGATGTATCATAAAAAGAGGAGATATTGAGCTTTCACCTTGTTGTAACATGACTAAAGAAGAGCAATCATTATTGTTATCGGTATGGGATTGGATGACTGTCGATAAGGCGCGTATCGTTCTAACTTTGAATAATAGGGTTGAAGGTATTTGTAAGTTAAATGTCTTCCTAATTTTTGCAAGTAAACTAATGGCAAGTAAAGAGTGCCCCCCTAATTCATAAAAATCAGCATCTATATTAACCTCAGTGATGCCTAGGGTATTACACCAAATATTTTGCAATATTTTGGTCACATCGGAATGATTATATGATTGTGTATCTGACGTTGTTGCAACAGTACTAGGTGTTAAGTCTAATGATATTTTATGAATAGTATATAAATTGAGATTTTCATTGGAAATGATGATTTGGTTCAAATTAGAGTTCACTATTTTTTCAAATAACAAACATCCATCGTGAGGCGTAGTACTATTATTTTCATCTAGTCTTATTAATATGGTATTGGATTCTGCCGCCATGCCAACGTCACGCCAAGCTTGCCAGTTCATGGTGACGCAAAATACCGGGTGAGTAAACTTGCTTGCTGATGAAGCATAAGCATCTAAAACACGATTGGCAGAGCAGTAATCAATTTGGCCAGGGAAGCCTGTGATTGATGTTATCGATGAGATAAATACCAGAAAATCTAACGGTTCATCTTTAAGTAGATCAATTAAATTTATCGTTCCATCTAGTTTAGGTTTTAAGACCTTTTGGTATTCTTCAATTGTTTTTAGATGTGCGGCTCCGCCACCGGCTTGACCGGCAGCATGTACCACGCCATCAATATGGCCAAATTTTTTTCTGATAGATTGAATCGCCTTTCTCATTTCGTCGTCGCTCTCAACGGCAGCAATTTCTATTGTTAAACTAGCAGCATGCTTTTTTATATTTTTTAATGTATTAATTTGATTAATTGTTTTTTGATCTTTATTTTTGTTATTAATATAGTCCGACCATTCGTTTTCTGGTAAAAACGTTGCTCTAGTTATTAAAATGATATGGGCGTGATAATTTTTTGCCAAATACTGAGCCAAAACTAATCCAACACCTCCTAAACCCCCTGTAATTAAATAAATACCTTCGGATTTTAATCGTTTGATTTGATTTTCCTCAATATGATTAAGACAGGGTTGTAGTTTCATTTGCCAACGATACTCACCGCGATAAGCAATTTCTGTTTTAAAACAAGCTTGAGAAATTGTATTAGCTTCCCAATAAATATTATTAACTAATGTGGCTTTTTGTGAGCTATTTGCTTCAAAATCAATTAGCTTGAATGTTATATTATCATGTTCTTGAGGAATAACTTTGCATGGTCCTAAAATGGCAGCTTTGGTCGGGATTAAATGCTCATTACCAATTACACTGTATATATTGTTCGTTAAAACCAATACATGTAAGTTTTTATTCGGGTATATTTCATTGTATGCTTGTGATAGATACAGTAGGCAAAATGGTCCTTTTTGTAGGAGCTGTTCGTTATCCAAATCAATATTTTGTTCATGCTCTAACCAGGTGTGGACAACGATGCAGTTTTCATAGGGAACATTGATGCGTTGTAATAACTTAATGTAATGCTCTTTATGTTCAGGATCAATTGTAAAATTAAATTTATCTGATTTTTTAAAGTAAAGACTGGATGACACTACATAAACCAACTCTTGATTGGATTGTAATTTTTTGATAAAAGCTGTTGTATTAATACCATCATTGCTAAATATTAACCAGCATTTATTTTTTGTGACATCAATTTGAGGAATTACGGATAATTTTCTCTCTCTTTCCCACGTCGGAGAGTACAGCATGTTTTTAGTAAAAACGTTAAGTTTTTCTTTCTCAGTTAACTCACTGGGATAAATCCAATGACTTTGACGCTCAAATGAATAGGTTGGTAACGCAACACGTTGTCTGATTTCATTCGTATATAGATTATTCCAAATTATATTGATGTCTAATAACCATAACTTACTAATTGTATTCAAAAAGCATCCGTAGCTGTGGTCTTGGGCGTTTTGGTAATGCGGTAAAGTATGTAAAAAAGCTCCAGGTTTATTGCAATGTTGTCTAACTAATTGAAGTAACGTCTGTCCTGGTCCTACTTCAATAAAAATATCGTTATCCGACATATTGAGTTGTTGAATCCCTTCAGAAAATAATACGGTACTTCGAATGTGTTCGGCCCAATATCGTTTGTTCTGGAGATCACTCTGATTTATCCATTTTCCAGTTACATTCGATATATAAGGAATATTAGGATTTTTTAATGCAATAGAAGAAGTGTAATCTAAAAAATCATCTAAAATCGCATCCATTTGTCTTGAATGAAAAGCATGTGAGGTGTGTAGATATTGACAGACAAGATGTTCTGGCTCTAATAGTGGTTGTAATGTGGCTTCGAAGCGGGTTATATGGGCTTGTGAACCTGCTACAATACATAAATTGGGTGCATTGTGTACGGCTAACTCAACATGTTGAGTTATAAATTTTGATAGTTTTTTCTTGGAAAGGGGAACAGCCAGCATCACACCAGGCTCCGTTTTAGCCATTAAATTTGCTCTTGCTGCAATCAGTTTTAAGGCATCATTTATATCGAGTACACCCGAAACTGTTGCAGCTACATATTCACCGACACTATGGCCAATCATACCAGTTGGCTTTATTCCTAAGGTAATCAATAGTTGTGACAGAGCATATTCAATAACAAATAATGCAGGTTGAGCATATTGGGTTTCACGTAGAGTTTTGTTAGCATCGCTTGTGCTGAGCTCTTTAGGAAATAGAAGTTCACGCAAATCCAGATCCATATACTGTTTAAGCTGTTCGCAACAATCATCGACTATTGTTCTAAACAAGGGATGTTCTTTATAAATATCACGAGCCATGGAAGCATACTGAGCCCCTTGACCTACAAAGCCAAAAATTATTTGTTTGTTTCGAGTTTCTTGTATAGGTTTAGCTTCAATAAGCGTTTGCTTAGGCGTACTGAGCGCTTTTAAAAGATGTTCGTATCCAGTGTATGCAATCGCAGTCCGCCATTTAAATGGCTTTCTGCCAACTTGTAATGTATAGGAAATATCCGCCAATATTTTTTCAGTATGATTATTTTGTGGAATGTGCGAGATATGCTTATATAGTTTAGATGTGGTGGTGGTTAGCGAAGCTGCTGTTTTTGCTGAAAGGATCAGCACATTTCCGTGTTTGGATGTTGTGGTTTTTATCGTTGGTGCTTGCTGTAAAATAACATGAGCATTAGTTCCGCCAAGCCCCAAAGAATGGACCGCCGCATGTCGTCGTTTATATTTTGTATTCCATGGTTGTGCTTTTTCATTGACGTAATAAGGAGTGTGTGAAAAATTTATTTTTTTATTTTCCTTTGTATAATTTATATTAGGTGGTAATGTTTTCTCGCGTAGTGCTAACACCGCTTTGATAAAACCAGCGGCTCCGGCCGCTGTATCGGTGTGACCAATATTCGCTTTGACTGAGCCTATTGCGCAGTATTGAGATTGTTTATATGTTTCGTAATCATAACCCTTGGTTAAAGCTGCTATCTCGATAGGATCACCTAATAATGTTCCTGTACCATGAGCCTCAAGGTATTCAACTTCAGTTGGCACTATGCCAGCGTGTACGATTGCTTCATGGATACACGCAGCTTGTCCATTTACGCTTGGTGCGGTAAAGCCAGCTTTGTTTGCACCATCGTTATTGACAGACCAACCTTTTATTACGGCTAGTATATTATCATTATCTCGCAATGCATCTGATAGTCTTTTCAAGACAACAACGACGCAACCATTGCTGAAGACGGTACCTTTGGCCTCTTCATCGAATACAGAACAATGACCATTGGGTGATAAAATTCCCAATTCTTGGTATAAGTATCCCGATTGCTGTGGAGTAACAATAGTTATCGCACCAGCTAAGGCCATATCACAACGATTGTTCACTATGCTTTCACATGCCATAGCAATAGAGACCAGTCCTGTAGAGCATGCCGTATTGACTGTTACGCAGGGCCCTTTTAATCCCATTGCATACGCTACTTTCGTACATAAATAATGTGAGCTGGTTGCCAACATTATTTGTTGTGAGTCATAGTCTGTTTGAATTTGCTGATTTTTTAGTAACTGTTGCAATAAATAACTACTGTCGCTCATCCCTGCAAACAGACCAATTTTACCTGAAAAATAATCAGAGACATATCCAGAGTTTTCTAGTGCTGCCCAAGACTGTTCCAAAAAAACACGATGCTGAGGATCCATCATACTGGCTTCAGAGGGACTATATCCAAAAAATGCCGCATCAAATTTATCTATATCCGATAAAACCCCTCTTGCTGGGACATAATCTGGGTTATTAATCAGTTCATGAGGTATACCAGAGGTCATTAATTCTGCTTCATTGAAAAAACTTATGGATTCTGTTTTGTCTATAATAGATTTCCAAAAAGTCTCAGGATCATCAGCCCCAGGTAATTTACATGCCATTCCGATAACTGCAATATTATTTTCAAAAGGTTCTTTTGAATGTGATTTAGTCTTGAGTGATTCATGTAGAGTATTCAATTGCTGATTTGCAAGATTGGTATGTTGTGAATTCATAATAAAACTTGCAAATGTTCTAATCGTTGGATGCTCGAATAAGCTCACGGCACTTATTTCTTGATTCAGCGTCCTAGTTAATGTAGTAGCTAGGTCAATAAGTAATATTGAATTTATACCTAGGTCAAAAAAATTACTTTCAGGATCGACATCAGTTCTCTGGAGAAAATTTTGAATTAGATCGGCAATAATTTCTTCATATTTATTTAGCATAAGAGTCGAGTTTTTAATACCATCAGAGAGATAACGAAAACATGTAAGAGTCGGGATTGTTTTGCGATTGATTTTGCCATTGGATGTTAGAGGAAAGTTATCTATGACAACAAATTTTGTGGGGATCATATAATTAGGTAAATGATTTTTTAAGTAGTCTTTGAGGCTTGTTAACGAAATTTCATCATTTCTCAGCGTGATGTAAGCAACCAGCTCATGTTTGTTATCAGGTGTTTTATCGAGAACAACACATTCTTTAATATGGTCATATTCCATTAATATATTTTCTATGGCTTCTGCTTCTATGCGGTGCCCTCTGATTTTTATTTGAGTATCTACTCGACCAATATAATGTAGCTCACCATCAGCAGACCGTAGTGCCATATCACCAGTTTTATAAATTTTGCTTTGTATTGTCTTTGAAAAAGGGTTGGGAAGAAAACATTTGTGATTTAGCTCTTGGTTATTTAAATAACCAAGAGCTACACCATCTCCACCAATATACAACTCCCCTGGTATACCGACGGGTTGGGGTTGCATTTGCTCATCCAAGATGTAAATTTGAGTGTTAGCTAATGGTTTTCCTATTGAAATTAAAGAGTTGCTTTTATCGATAGTATCTATTTTGTAACATGTTGACCATATTGTGGTTTCTGTGGGGCCGTAAAAATTCCAAATAGACGATTGAGTTGCAAATAACTTGGTGGCTAACCAAGTATTTAATCCTTCACCGCCACAAAGAATTTTTATGTTATATTCATTTTTCCATTCAGCGTTAATTAACATTTGCCATGTTGCTGGAGTGGCTTGCATAATTGTTATGTGATATTTAGCAATAGAGTTGATAATGTCATATGGATTATATCGAGTTGCATTGCTGGCAAAAACAAAACTACCTCCCGTTATTAGTGGTAAATAAATTTCTGCGCCTGAAATGTCGAAAGTAATCGGCGTAATTGCTAATAGGACGTCGTTGTAAGTGAAATTAACTTCTTTTTGCATAGCTAATAACAAATTAATGAGGCCCGCGTGAGTTATTTGTACTCCCTTAGGATTACCTGTTGTGCCTGATGTATATAATAAATATGCTGGATGGTTTGGTTCACTAATTCGCGGATTTTTTTCAGACATTTTATTTAATGTCTCTTGTTCCGTGAGGTTTATGATTTGCGTGTGATTCTGTTCAATCACACTTCTTAGCTCATCAGGTAGTGTTTTTGTGGTCAGAATTGCGGCTGCATGGCAGTTTTTAATTATTTGTTTGAATTGCTTAAGCGGTGTGTCTACATCAATGGGTACATAAGTGTTATTAGATTTCATAATGGCCAATAAACATATAATTGTTTCAATACTACGATCCATATAAATTGCTATATACTTTCCTGATCCTGAAACATTTTGGCGAATAAAATGTGCCAATTTATTGGCGAGTTTATTTAGTGTTTTATAACTGATTTGTTGTTCTTGACAATAAAAAGCGACTTTTTGGGGGGATTTAATAACTTGATTTTCGATGAGTTCAACCAAATTTTTATTTTTTGGATAATCTTGCTGAGTATTATTCCATTCAGTTATCAAAAGTTGTTTATTCATGATATGGATGACTCACTTTTTTGCATTAAATAGTGTAAATAAGAATCCGATGAAATTTAAAAAAACAATTAGAAGCGTTTTTTGTTATATTTTAGACTAAAATTAAATAGTATGGGTAAAACATTTAACAATCATGGACTGAGTGTGTAAAACTTGATTGATTTTTAAGGCAATATTTATTTACAGGATGGAATATAACATGCCGGATAATCTTACTAATTATTATGCGTTTGCTTATTTAATGGATTATTCCAGCGAATTGATCATTTTTTTTGATTTGAACGGTCAGGTTCTATTAGTAAATAAGGCCTTTGAACAATTCACACATACTAGTAAAACAAACCTGATGAAGCAACATTGGGGTGACCTAGCAAAGAGCTTATCACTTGATGTTTTTAGTAAAAAGCCTCTGCCTGAAATTTTGTCATCTTTGCCAATTAGTGAAGTTGAGCGTCATTATACAGGTAATAACCAGGAGCAATATGTTAACTGGTCATTTTTACCATTGATCAATAATAATAAAATTACCGATGGTTTGATCTTGATAGGTAAAGATATAACAACATTAAAAATGTTAGCTGCCAATGTTGAGCGATTAGATAATATTATCAAATATGTTCCTGCAATGATTTATTGGAAAGACAAAAATTCTATTCATTTGGGATGTAACGATCCATTTGCCATAGCAGCAGGATATCAAAATCGCAACGAGATTATAGGTAAGTCAGATCATGATTTTCCTTGGCGCGAAGAGGCCGATAAATACAATCTTGATGATAGAGAGGTAATCGAATCTGGAGAGCCACGATTAAACATTGAAGATGTGATGCCTTTTAAAAATGGTAAGAAAGCAATTGTAATAACCAATAAAGTACCACTGCGTGATTCCAGGGGAAATATTGTTGGCGTATTGGGTATTGCGACTGATATCACTCATCAAAAAGCGGTCGAACGATCTTTAAGTATTACTAAACAAGCTGCTGAAGCGGCCAATCAAGCTAAAACCGCCTTCATAGCCAATATGAGCCATGATATACGTACACCGCTAACTGGAGTAGTTGGCATGTCTCAAATGTTGGAAGATGGTCTACAAAATCTTGAGCAAAAACAATATGCACAATGGATCCATCAGAGTGGCGATCAATTGCTAAGCTTGCTTAATGGGATATTAGATGTCGTTTCAGCGGAGCAGGTGAATGAACGGGATATACAAAACGAAACATTTGATTTACACCAATTTATCAAAGATATAATTCAATTAGAACATCCATCAACAGAATTAAAAGGGATTAGTTTAAATAGCTTAATTGATTCACGCGTCCCTGTTTATGTCCATACTGACCGTAAAAAATTACATCGTATTATCCTAAATCTCATAGGTAATGCGATTAAATTTACCAATGTTGGCAGCGTATCTATCGAGGTTCATAATGATGTCCTTAATGATAAAAAAGTGCGGCTTCTATTCCGAGTAACTGATACAGGAATTGGCATACCCAGTGGGCTACAAGATAAAGTATTTGATCGTTTTTTTCGTGTTGATCCATCATATAAAGGGGGGTATGAGGGGTATGGAATTGGGTTGCATATTGCACAGTCATATGTAGCGCTCTTGGGGGGGGACCTTAAATTAACGAGTAAAGAGGGCATTGGAACATCATTCTATTTTGATTTGATTTGTCAGATAGGTAGAGCTGAAGATATTGTAAGAGGGAAAGCCGCACTATTAGCGCCACCGGATAAACTGGTAAGTGATATCTCTCTTACTCATGCACCAAAAATAATAACAGCAAAAAATCAAGAAGTTCCAGAAAATTCTCCCTCACTGTTACTCATCGAAGATAATTGTGTGGCACTTAAGATCCTTGAAAGTATGGCTAAACAAGCCAACGTACGATATACGTCTGCTGTGGACGGTGAGTCGGCACTTGAACTTGCCAAAACACAATCATATAATTTAATTATATCTGACATCGGTCTTCCAGGTATTTCTGGTAATGAATTTACTCATCAATTTCGTATTTGGGAAGCCACCCATCATAAAAAACCCGTTCCGATAGTTGGACTAACTGCTCATGCGCAGGGCGAAATACGAGAGGAATGTTTGCAATCCGGGATGAATGATGTTTTTAGCAAACCTATGTTGTTGCCAGTATTGAAAGAAATTATTTTTATGTATGTTTCGACAATTACTGAGAGTGAAAAAACCAAAGATAAATACAAACAAAAAGTTGGTTCGGGAAAGCTTGGTCGTGATTTACCGGATACCGAAGATTTATTATTTATGCTTGATGTATTTCCGGTGCTTGATGTTAAATCCGCTTTAGAGGGGATTGGCAATAATAAAGAATTACTAACTGATATTTTGCAGTCGATGGTAAATCAAGAAATACCAACAGAGAGGGCAGCGATACAAGCTGCGTACACTAAAAAAGACTGGAATATGGTAGAAAGGTTAGCTCACAAAATGAAGGGTGGTTCGGTGTATGCTGGTGTCACCAAATTGCAATATGCTTGTCAATATTTTGAGCGATATTGCAAAGCTGGTCATACCAAATTACTTGACCAATTATATCAACAAATGCTTTCAACTTTTGATGAAACACATGAGGCAATTACTCAATGGATGAAAATAGATAAGCATTAATGATGGATGTCACTTTCTTGATGAAGTGCAAAACATACCTGATTGGCATCAGGTAGTGCGACGATATTATGAAACAAAAAATGTGCAGCTTTTTTTGACAGGTTCATCGGTAAAACTCTTAAGCAAAGAAATTGTCACATCACTACGTGGTCGATCGCTGTTACTTAAAATTAAAGACGCATATGGAAAACCACTAAAAAACCAAGTGTATCTGGATTTACGCAGACAAGGCAAAGATATCTATTTTTACAACACATCGGATGCGTATGAGATTGATTTTGTCACAATTGATAAACAAGGTTTTCGTGAAATCATTCAAGTGGTTTGGGATATGAGTGATCCCAAAACGCATGATCGTGAGCGACGTGCTTTGCAACAAGCGGAGAAAGAGCTGGGATTTTCGGGAAGGATTATTTCGGTTAAGGACTATTTGCGAGAACAGACTCAGAGCACCGGCTCCCTCCCGATCGACATACTTACCTTTTCCAGATGGCATCGAAGTTGAATTTACGTTTCATCCACCTATGTGGAGTGATTAAGATGGTATTTCATAAATAATCATTCTATATGGTGAACTAAAATAGTGAGATAATCTAAAACAATTATTTAGGGAACCGTCTTGATCCTGAATTTGGCAAGTTGACAGGCTATCATCCTGATAATTGACCACATACAACCGCCCATGATAGATCCTGATAGCATTTGGATAAACAAAGCCGTCGCCTGTTGATTTGCAATTTTTTAAACTGCCATCTTGTTTGCTAAGAGCACATAGAAAGATTGCATTCTGCTCAGCGTCAGCAATGTAAGCATTGCTTCCATTGATTGCAATTGAGCGAGGTTGAGTGATTTGTGCATCTTTGATGACGTTACAATTTGTCAAATCGCCAGACGATGAGATACTGCATCGGGTGATAATTTTTTGTTCCCCCGCATTTGCAATGTAAGCAAAATTTTTATAAAAGGCGATGGAAATAGGTGTATCAAACTGACTACCGGTTAACGCGCAGTTGGTAAGTGAGCCATCATTTGCATTGACGGTACATTTTGAAACGCTGCTTTTAGTTTCTTTATATGGTTTATTACCAATATAAGCAAAGAGTGTATGACTGCTGGGAGCCTCACGGAGCGCGATGGCATTGGGGTAGCTGAAGCCACTACCGGTATCTTCACAATTATCCAAGGATTTGTCAGATAGCAAAACACATTTTCTGGTTCCGCCAGGATTCGTGGCATAAAGGTATTCTTTATAGATGGCAAAATCTGATGTGCCGTCCATAAAAGCACCGTGTCCACCAACAAGCTCTGAGCCAATCAACTCACCTGTTACCTCATCGAGCTCAATTGAAGTTATACCCTGGCGCGGATGAGCACTACTTACATAAAGATAACTAGATGCTTCGGCCATGGTTACAAAGAGCGTTAAGAAGGAAGCTAACAGATATTTTAAGTTCATAATGAATGCTCCAACTTTTTAATTTCGATCAAATCATTACTAATATATTAGTTAAATCTGCAGTTTTTGCAAATCAATTGCTTTTTCTAGGATTATTCCCTAAGTGCGATTTACATGCTGTGGAATTGCGTCAACGTGTATATGAAGCTGCTTCTGAGTTCTTTGGGTTACCACACAGCAAGCATATTACAATAACGATCTCTGACGCTGAACAATGGCTACAAAAATGCTGGCGATAAGAGTACGGATATCGTTTTCGTTCAAGATGCGCCAAATATGGCCGTTCCTTTCTAAGGTCAAGTGTTGAAACTTAATATTGTGCCTGCACACAGTATAGTATAAACACAAAACGCGTTATCGAGGTCATGTATAAAGCTCTCCCCAACCCTCCCGCGAAGAACACCGGTTTTCTTGCCAACTTCACGTCGCGGGAGGGGGGCAGATCGCGCTAACTGATGAAGCTAGGTGCACATACCTCACACGTCAACACGAGAATTAAAACGTAAGTTTGTGGCCGCGGTGCGCCACGAAAGTGGGAGCAGCCGACAAGGCTGCGAATCTAATAGGGTGAAAGTCCCTTGTTGTCAATTGGTCGATTCGGACAACTAGCATATCCGAAGCTTGCAAAGGTAACAATGCAAGTACTGCTCGGAAGTAA
>JAUYQG010000132.1 GCA_030695645.1 Legionellaceae bacterium | reverse complement strand
TCTCAGATTGTGCAAAATTCAGGAGATCCTTCGCGCAAAAAGACTGCGCTCAGGATGACGTGCTTGCTTCGTGTTCAGTGAAAACACTAAACTTATCCACAACCTGGGGAGTTACCTTTTTGTCCAAGAAATTTTAGATCTATACTTCATAATTAGATCGCTAATTGTCCTGATTGTAAATGTTTTACAAAACAAGCCGATTGTCGTTGATATTATTGGCCTATAAATATGTCAGATCTAAACTTATTTGGACAGAATGGCATGCGTCTTTTTGCATGCCGTTTTGTCCAGACTCCAAATGATTATAACTGCTCACAAAAAGAACCACGTCAAGCGTATTTCAGGACAAACAAAACTCAATATTGCATTGCAGGCAATTCGTCGGCAACACACGGTTACCGAGATTTCTAGACAGTTTGACTGCAGCCGAACAACCGTTTACAAACAACAAGACAAGGCATTGGATGCTGCTAACAAAGCGTTTGATAAAGACGATGAAGAAGTGCTGTTTTATATCCCCGTAACCAAGTCCTTCATTCAGCAAGCCGCTTAAAATTACATAAGTTTTTAAAGAACGTTTTTATGCCAGCATCATAACACAGCTTGGCAGGCTTTTTCACGCTCAGTGTTCACTACTGTTTGAACCACATGCCGACGAGGCACTAGGATGATGCGTCCGGACTAATGATAGGCTCTGATACGGGTTCTTCCTTTGGCTTTCTTAGATAGGCTGTAAGCAAACGTGGTCCAAATACATTGATGCTTAGTCCTAGAATAATCAAGCAAGCGGCATTTAATTTCCATGGTTCCATGGGTTCATGAAAGACCAAGCTGGAGCCAAACATGCCAAACATAGGCACCAAAAGGCCAAATGGAATTACCGATGCAACAGGGTATAGTCCCAGCAACCAATTCCATACGCCGTATCCAAACAAAGTTGAGATATAAGTAATGAAAACTACGGAAGCAATCGCTAGCCACGATATGTGTTGTAGACTAGTCACAATTAGAGCAGGTCCTTCCATGATAAGTGATAGTACCAACAACGGTGGGGTCGAAACAAGGCATCCCCAGGCAACCAAACTTAGCGAGTTGACTCGTCCTATTTTCTTCGTAACCAAATTACCAACAGCCCAAGAAGCCGCACCGCAAATTTCCAGCACAAATCCTACCCAAGAAGCGCTGTGGCTTATTTTAGACCACACAAGACCCAATCCTAAAAACGATATAATGCCGCCTATTACCTGTAATGACGATGGTTTTTCATCTAAAATAATGGCGGCTAAAATTAGACTGAAAAACACTTGGATTTGGAAAATTAAAGACGATAAACCGGCAGGCATGTCCGCTTGCATACCCATAAATAAAAAGGCAAATTGAAAGCCAAATGTAAATAAACCGTAATAAATAATTTGGCTAAATGCAATTTTAGGTTTGGGAATAAAAAATACAACGGGAATACTTACTAAAAGAAATCGTAGTGTACATAATAAAAAAGGGGGAATTTCATTTAGTCCTAATTTCACAAAAATAAAATTACAACCCCAAACGGCAGTCACTAAGACGGCAAGCAAGATATGATATGGATGCATTATGTAAAGCCTAATTAATTTCTGTTCTTCACAGAAAAAGTAAGTGGACTGAGATATTATATACAATTTGTCATAAAAATACCACGTTTTGTTTGCGATTATGTCTCAATTCTCAATCATTGGACTTTGGACAGAACGACATGAAAAAAGCCTCATGTCGTTCTGTCCAAGAAACTTGAGATCCATTACTCTTTGGACTTTGGACAAAAAGACATGAAAAGGGCCTCATGTCTTTTTGTCCAAGAAATTTGAGATCTGTTATTCTAAATTAGATTACTAATTATCCTGAAAGTATATTTTCTTACAAATAAAGCCGGTTGTGTCAAGCATTGTAAGCTTATAAATATCACAGATCTAAAATTATTTGGACAGAACTGCATGGGTCTTTTTGCATGCGGTTTTTTCCAAAGTCCAAGTTAAATTGTTTTACTGAAAACAAGGCCAAATCAATGATTTTTTTTGATTGTTCATCATTTGCATTAATTTGACTAATATCTCGCGTTAACCCAAGTAAGAAATTGGGTAATACATCATGATTTGAATGGTCTTCACTATATAGAGTATTAGCGTGTGTGAAAATATAATGAAGCAAATCCTTACTAATGGTAATTTTATGCTCTTCGTCTTGGCCATTGGTGTGGCTGTCACCAAACAACAACCAACCTGGTGACACATTTAGCTTTGACGCAATTTCCGCGAGTTTAGTGGGCTCCGGGATCGCCTGCCCACGTAAGTATTTTCGGCAGATCTGTGGTGAATATCCGGTCATGTCGGCAAACCGATGAATATCTACGCCAGAGGTTGATCGAGTGGAGCTGTAATTTGCCGCTATTAATGTAACTTTGAGCCGATTTGCGAACTGCTTTACTAAATTGCCTTTTTCCATTGCTTGGTCTTCTTCTTGGAATAATTATTCAAATTGTAACAAATGAAATTCATTGTTACAAGTTTAAAACAACGGGAAATGAATTGTTTCCACTTGAAATAATCTGTTGACATTTGATTGCAAAAGAATAGAATACGCTCCGAAATGGATACTTTCAAATCCCCTTATTTGAAAGGTAAGTTCATTTTATTGAAGTCCAATCAAGGGCAGTTGACATTTGGGGGCCGTAGCACCAATTGTCAGCAATCCCTAAGGAAATGACTTGGCAAATGATGGAACACTTGCTGAGTCAATGGCAGGAAAACAGTGGTTCAAGCATAGCTGTTCAACCTCGCACAATTATTTGGCTGGAATTACATTGTTGTGATACCAGCCTATCTATACCTAGACTCAAGAACTTAATCGGGAATTGCTGAATCTCCGCTTGCTTTATTTTCCTAGCCTATTGTATACTGCTGGCCGCTGAAAATTTCAGGCACGTAGCTCAGTGGTAGAGCACCACCTTGACATGGTGGTGGTCGGTGGTTCGATCCCACTCGTGCCTACCAATTCAAAATCGATACTTTGTGCGGTCATAATTAAAAATGCCAAATATTAAATTGCCCGATGGACATGTGAAACATTTTGAGAATCCCTTGTCTATCTATGACGTGGCCTCGAGTATCAGTCCTGGCTTGGCAAAAATTGCAATGGCAGGTCGTGTGGATGGAAAATTAGTCGATCTCAGTCATCAACTCGTGGACGATTGCTCTTTAATTATTCTTACCGAAAAAGATCCAGAAAGTCTCGAGATCATCCGTCACTCTACGGCACACTTACTAGCTCAAGCTGTGAAACAATTGTTTCCCACAGCTCAAGTAACGATAGGCCCTGTAATTGACGATGGGTTTTATTATGACTTTGCTTTTGAGCGTCCTTTTATGCCAGAGGACTTGGAACAAATCGAATCAAAAATGACGGAACTGGCAAAAGCGGATTATCCAATAACACGTCGAGAGCTGGATCGTGATGAGGCCATCCAGTATTTTCGTGGTTTAGGCGAAGAATACAAAGCGAAAATCATCGCAGACATTCCATCAGGTGAAACGCTTTCTCTATATCGTCAGGGTGATTTCGAAGATCTCTGCCGAGGGCCACACGTGCCTTCCACAGGTAGGATGAAAGCGTTCAAATTAACAAAATTAGCTGGTGCGTATTGGCGAGGTGATGCTAAAAATGAGATGCTGCAGCGGATATATGGTACAGCTTGGCCTGATAAAAAGGCATTAGCAGATTACTTGCATCGAATAGAAGAAGCTGAGAAGCGTGATCATCGAAAATTAGGCAAGATACTTGGTTTATTTCACTTTCAAGATATCGCCCCTGGTATGGTGTTTTGGCATCCTAATGGTTGGATTATCTACCAAGTTATTGAGCAATATATGCGAAATCGCTTGTTGCACTTTGGATACCTAGAGGTTAAAACGCCGCAGCTGGTTGATAAAGTGCTGTGGGAAAAATCAGGGCATTGGGAAAATTTTCAAGACTCGATGTTTATTACTGAAACCGAGAGTCGGCTTTACGCAGTAAAACCAATGAATTGCCCTGGTCACATACAAATTTATAATCAAGGGATAAAAAGTTATCGCGATTTGCCACTGCGTTTGTCTGAATTTGGAAATTGCCATCGCTGCGAACCTTCGGGTGCTTTGCATGGTCTGATGCGTGTTCGCGGCTTTGTGCAAGATGACGCACATATTTTTTGTACAGAAGACCAGATACAATCTGAAGTAGCTTTGCTGCTTGAGTTAGTACAATCTGTATACCGTGATTTTGGATTCCCAACGATCACATACCGGTTGGCTCGACGTCCAGAAAAACGAGTTGGCAGTGATGAAGTATGGGATAAAGCAGAAGCTTCATTACAGCAAGCAATGCAAGCTCGTGATATTGAATGGGTTGATGCACCTGGAGAAGGTGCCTTTTATGGTCCCAAGATTGAATGTTCGCTTGCTGATTGTTTGGGCCGTATATGGCAATGTGGTACTATACAAGTTGATTTTTCGATGCCTGAGCGATTAGGGGCACAATTTATAGCAGAAGACGGTAGTAAGCAAACACCCGTGATGATTCATCGTGCCATATTGGGCAGCTTTGAGCGTTTCATAGGCATACTAATTGAGAATTACGCGGGCAACTTTCCTTTGTGGTTGGCACCCGCGCAAGTTTCTGTTTTGACTATTAGTGAGAAACAGGATGACTATGCTACGCAAGTAAATTGTTTTTTAGAGGATAACGGAATTCGCACCAATATGGATTTGAGAAACGAAAAAATTGGTTTTAAAATACGTGAACATACGTTACAGAAGATGCCATATATGCTCATTATTGGTGATAAAGAAGTTGATAGTAAACAGGTCACCGTGCGCATGCGTGGTGGGGCTGATATGGGGATGATGACTATAGAATCATTTTGTGATAAGCTCCGTCAAGAAATTTTTGCGAAGCAGTAGAAATTGTTGGCATGTTCCTTTTCTACGGAGTGAGTAGTTACAGTCAATTTTATATTTTTTGTTGGAGGATTTAACCATTAGTGCATCAACTAAGCGTGACGGCGATCGCGCACGAATTAATGAACAAATCAATGTACCTGAGGTACGCTTAATTGATGTAGATGGCAATCAAGCCGGTATCGTTTCAACGCGTGAAGCACTGAGAGCGGCTGAAGAGAGCGGGTGTGATTTAGTTGAAATATCACCTACCGCGAAACCGCCCGTATGTCGAATTATGGATTACGGGAAATTTCTCTTTGAAGTGAGTAAAAAACAAGCTGAAGCAAGAAAGAAGCAGAAGCAAATTCAAGTCAAAGAATTGAAATTCCGTCCAACGACGGAAGATGGGGATTATCAGGTCAAGCTACGCAACCTGATACGGTTCCTGAATCATGGTGATAAGGTAAAAGTCACGCTGCGTTTTCGCGGTCGTGAAGTTGCGCATCAGGATCTTGGCATGAAAATTCTGGAGCGTGTGCAGCAAGACACAGCGGAATTCGCTGTTATTGAGCAGCACCCGAAACGGGAAGGTCGCCAATTACTGATGGTATTGTCACCCAAGAAAAAATAGCTTGTACTTTGTTTTAAATGAAGTATAGCAATGCGGAGTATGTAGATATGCCAAAGTTAAAGTCACATAGGGGAGCGTGTAAACGTTTCCGTAAAACGGCAAGTGGTGCGATTAAACGTCGTGGCGCTTATCGTAATCACATCCTCACCAAAAAGTCGACCAAACAAAAACGACATCTTCGGGTGACGTCTGGTACGTTGAAGCAATGTGATGCGCGTTTAGCTGCGCGTATGTTGCACGGTAGTTAAGAGGAGAGTGAATTATGCCAAGAGTTAAACGTGGTGTGACAGCAAAAGCGCGTCACAAAAAAATTATGGAACAAGCAAAAGGATATTACGGCGCTCGTAGTCGTGTGTATCGTGTTGCTAAACAGGCCGTTATTAAAGCAGGCCAATATGCTTACCGTGATCGTCGTCAGAAAAAACGTCAATTTCGTGCACTTTGGATTGTTCGTATCAATGCACAAGCACGTGAATGTGGTTTGTCATATAGCCGGTTGATTGATGGTTTGAAAAAAGCTGGGATCGAGTTGGATAGAAAAGTACTTGCCGATATGGCAGTACATGATAAACAGGCTTTTGCAGCAGTAGCAGAGCAAGCTAAAACTGCTTTAGCATAAGCCTTGCCTGCCTTATTGGATTTTGGACAGGAAGACACGAAAACAGCCTCATGTCTTCCTGTCCAAAAAATTTCACGAGCTTATCATGCACGATATAACCCTACTACAAGAGCAAGCATTTTCAGCCATCGAACAAGCGCAAGATGTGGTTACTCTTGAATCCATACGTGTTGATTTTCTTGGAAAAAAAGGAAAATTAACTGATATTTTAAAAAATCTAGTTCATTTATCTGCGGCCGATAAACCACGTGTTGGACAATTAGTCAATCAAACCAAACGTGATATTAGTGAACGGATAGAAACGAAAATGCTGCAATTAAAAGAAGAGCAATTGCAGATAAAACTCGCTGCAGAACGCATCGACGTGACGTTACCTGGACGTAATAATCAAGCGGGTTCTATTCATCCCGTGTCGCAAATGAAACAAATGATTAATGATTACTTTAGTCGTTTGGGATTTGATATTGTCGAAGGTCCAGAAATAGAAACGGAATTTTATAATTTCGAAGCATTAAACGTTCCTGCTCATCACCCAGCGCGGGCTATGCATGATACGTTTTACTTTGGAGATGGCTTATTACTGCGGACTCATACCTCTCCCGTACAAATTCGAACATTAGAGCAGCGTCAGCCGCCTTTACGCTTAATTGCACCGGGTCGTGTGTATCGATGTGACTCTGATTTAACCCATACCCCCATGTTTCATCAAGTCGAAGGCCTTTTGATTGATCAAGACGCTACGTTAGCGAGCCTAAAAGGTTTATTCGAGCATTTTTTCGCAGACTTATTCGGCCGTACCTTGGCTTTTCGTTTTAGACCATCCTATTTTCCGTTTACCGAACCTTCCGCGGAGATGGATATTGAATGCACTCAGTGCGCTGGAAAAGGTTGTCGTACTTGTAAGTTCACGGGTTGGATTGAGGTCGGTGGATGTGGCATGGTTCACCCCAATGTGTTGAACGCAGTTAATATATCGCCGGATGAATACCAAGGTTGGGCGTTTGGTATGGGAATTGATAGAATAGCGATGTTGTATTATGAAATCGATGATTTGCGTATGATGTTTGAGAATGATGTTACGTTTTTAGCTCAATTCTAGAGAGTCCTGTAATGAAAGTAAGTGAATCGTGGTTGCGTGAATGGGTTAGCCCGTCTTTAACGTCTCAAGAAATGAGTGATCAATTGACCATGGCGGGTCTTGAAATTGATTCTTTATATCCCGTTGCTGGTCAATTTGATCATGTGATCGTAGCGCGTGTTTTGCATACTAGACCACATCCACAGGCAGATAAATTAACGCTATGTGACGTGGATACGGGTGGAGTGGAACCGATCCAAGTGGTTTGTGGTGCTGCCAACGTACGTTCTGGCTTGTTAGTTGCCTTAGCGATGATTGGTGCAAATTTACCAGGCGGTATGCAGATTAAAGAGACCAAGTTACGTGGCGAGCTTTCTCAAGGCATGTTGTGTTCCACCAGCGAGCTGGGCATAGATGAGCGATCAGAAGGTATTTTGGAGCTTCCAGACGATGCTCCTATTGGAATGGATTTGCGTGACTATCTGGTGCTGAATGATTGTGTTTTTGATGTGGATCTTACGCCCAATCGCGCGGATTGTTTGAGCGTTTTAGGTATTGCCAGAGAATTAGCTGCTTTAAATAAACTACCCTTGAAACCATGCCCAAGCGATGTTATTCCGACATCAATGGATGATGCACTACACGTGACATTGCATGCACCAGAAGCCTGCGCTCAATACGCTGGTCGAATTATTCGCGATATTAACCCTCATGCCGTAACACCAGTATGGATGAAGGAACGTTTACGGAGGGGCGGTATTCGTTCACTGCATCCCGTTGTTGATATAACGAATTACGTTATGCTTGAACTTGGGCAACCCATGCATGCTTTCGATTTGCAAACTATTCAAGGCGATATTCACGTTCGCTATGCACAGGATAATGAAACATTAACCTTGCTGGATGGGAAAGATGTCGTTTTGGATCAACGTGTTCTAGTGATTGCGGATAATGAGAAGGCATTGGCAATGGCCGGTATTATGGGTGGCGAAGATAGTGCTGTAAAACCACATACGACGGATATATTTTTAGAAAGCGCTTACTTTAGCTCGTTAGCAATTGCCGGGGTTGCACGGCGTTATGGTTTAAGCAGCGACTCATCGCAACGATATGAACGTGGTGTGGATCCTATGTTGCAACGTTCGGCTCTTGAGCGAGTCACTTATCTATTGCAGTCTATTGTAGGTGGGCGTGTTGGACCTATCGAATTAGTTCAGGAACCTTCGATGTTACCGGTGACTGCTCGTGTTCAATTTAATCCCGCGAAGGTATTGCGTCTGTCAGGTTTGGACATCCCATATGATGATATGGAGCAGATGTTGACGCGTCTGGGGATGACCGTCTCACGTCATTCTCAGTCGATCAGCCATGTATGGCAAACATCAGAAAAGAACGCTTCTGCCGAGAACCCCTCATCTGCCCTGCGGGCACCTTCTCCCCGTGTTCGGGGAGAAGAAAATAAGGAAGAAGTTCTTTGGGAGATCTGGGAAATAACGGTACCATCCCATCGATTTGATATTGCGTTGGATGTTGATTTGGTTGAAGAAATTATTCGATTGCATGGGTATGAAAAAATTCCAAGTACTATGTTGCATGGACGTATGCAAGCTGGTGACATTAATCAACACGAACTCCTTTTGATGAAAATAGGTGGTTTTTTATCAAATAAAAGCTATCGCGAGACAATCAGTTATAGCTTTGTTGATCCGGAGTTGCAGCATGAGCTTTATCCGGACATACTCGCTATGTCGCTGCTTAATCCTATTTCATCTGAATTATCGGACATGCGCGTGGGCATGTGGTCTGGATTATTAGCATCTATGATACATAATATTCATCGTCAACAGTCGGCATTGAAATTGTTTGAATCGGGTGTGGTTTTTCATGTGATTGATGGACAAGTACAAGAGCTTCCTTGTATTGCTGGTTTGGTTATGGGGCAGTATGGGCAATTGAATTGGAGTGAATCGTCCGGAACATACGATTTTTACGATGTGAAGGGTGATTTGCAGTCATTGTTTGTGTCTTTGAATCAACACGACTTGCACTTTATTAGCGGACAACATGCGGCGCTTCATCCCGGAAAAACGGCTAAAATAGTCAGGGGAACACAAGAGTTGGGATGGGTGGGTGTGCTGCACCCTCGTCTTATGGATGCATTGGATTTGCATGATGATGTGATATTATTTGAATTATCTTTATCAGCGATGCTGGGAAAGACCTTAGTCTCGTATCAAGCTATTTCAAAGTATCCGCAAACGAGACGAGATTTATCACTTATTGTTGATGAGCAGGTTAGTGCAATGCAAATTGAACAAGCTGTTCGCGATGTTGTTGACCCACTTTGTTTGAAGGCATTTGATATTTTTGATGTGTATACCGGCGAATCAATCCCCGAAAATAAAAAAAGTTTAGCAATAGCCTTGACCTTACAGAATGATAATCGCACACTGGTTGATACGGAGATCAATACAATCATCGATCAGATATTAAAAAAATTAGCTGAAGTGTTTTCTGTAGTACTTCGTGCCGTGAGTTAACGTTAGGAACCGGCTACTTGTGTTTTTGTGCAAGAGCTGAATGAGTCATTTACGCTACAATGGATTGAGGGGGGAAAACCGTGAGTGCATTGAGTAAGGCTATGATGGCAGACGTCTTGTGTGATGAGATTGGGCTATCGAAATCAGATGCAAAAATGATGGTGGAAGAGTTTTTTGAAGAAATAAAATATTTGCTCGAGTCTGGAGAGCATGTCAAGTTATCTCGTTTTGGAAATTTTATGTTACGTGATAAATCGGAGCGTCCAGGACGTAATCCTAAGACAGGTGATGTAGTGGCTGTTTTAGCAAGACGTGTTGTGACGTTTAAACCTGGTCTTAAATTAAAAATGAAAATAGATGAAAAACACGGATAAAATAGGTTCAGTTAGTGAGACCAATAAGATCGATAGCCATTACTCGAAGCATGTGTTTATTTGCACGAATCAAAAAGATCCGGGCAAGCAATGTTGTGCTCATTCGGGTGGGAAGCTTTATTTTAGTTATCTAAAAACGCGACTTAAAGATTTGGATCGTCATGGTCCAGGTAAAATTCGTGTTAGTCAGTCGGGGTGTTTGGGGCGCTGTGGTTTAGGGCCCTGTATAGCAATTTACCCGGAAGGACTGTGGTATACTTATCGTTCTTTTGCTGATATTGATGAGATTATTAATCGAGGATTAATTGAAGGCGAAGTGGTGGATCGGTTGTTGATTTAAATTATTTTCTATTTTTACTTGTAGATTCTTTTAGTTTTAGTTAAAATCGCCCGTCCGAGTTTAATAGTTTAATAGTAGGCGGTATGGAGTTAGTTAATGAAAACATTTAGCGCCAAAGCACACGAAGTTAAACGTGATTGGTATATAGTTGATGCAAGCGACAAAATTTTGGGTCGTTTAGCTACAGAAATTGCAAGTCGCTTACGTGGTAAGCACAAGGCAGAGTATACCCCGCACGTTGACACAGGGGATTATATCGTTGTTACTCATGTTGAGAAACTGAAAGTAACTGGCCGGAAGTTTAAAGATAAGATGTATTATAACCACTCCGGTTTTCCAGGTGGTATTAAAGAAATCTCTTTTGACAAACTGCAGGCAGCACATCCAGCACGCATTCTTGAACGCGCTGTGAAAGGAATGCTCCCGAAAAATCCATTGGGTAGAGACATGTATCGCAAGCTCAAAATTTATGTTGGTGGCGAACATCCTCACGCTGCGCAGCAGCCCACGCAACTTGATATTGAGGAATAAGTATTATGGCTCAAAAAAAGCAATACTATGGTACAGGTCGAAGAAAGAGCTCTTCTGCTCGGGTGTTTTTACGCCCTGGTAAAGGTGAGATTATTGTTAATAGTCGTGCATTGGCCGAATATTTCGGTCGCGAAACGTCTTGCATGGTTATTCGACAACCATTAGAAGCCGTGGATGTTTTGGGTAAGTTTGATGTGTTTGCTACCGTTGTAGGTGGCGGAATTTCAGGCCAAGCCGGTGCTATACGTTTGGGCATAGCCCGTGCATTGGTTGCTTATGATGAAGGTGATCTACCTGAAGATGCTGAACCACTAGCTGATTCTTTTCGCAGAAAATTACGTGCTCGCGGTCTGCTGACTCGTGATTCACGAAAAGTTGAGCGGAAAAAAGTTGGATTGCACAAAGCTCGTCGTGCAACACAATACTCTAAACGCTAATTTGCATCGTATTACGTAGGTTGGGCCTTGGCCAAACTGTTTAAAATGCGGTTCTTGGTGCCATACCCTTACCGCACAAAATCGGGTTGGGTCAAGGTCCCGCTACGTGTATAACATCATCTGAATAGCGGCTTACATCCTACTGGACTTTGGACAGGAAGACATGAAAAAGGCCTCATGTCTTCCTGTCCAAGAAATTTGAGATCTGTCATTCTAAATTAGATTACTAATTCCTGCCTATCCGGTTGTCACATAGTGTGATGATTTCGTGCCTCGCAATGACGAGTATGTGACAACCGGATAGGCAGGGTCTTTTTGCATGCCGTTTTGTCCAAAGTTCACATCCTAGGGATCACGCCTTGACTGATCATAAAAAAGCTGATTTATCAAAACCCACCTCCATAACCTCTGAACATACCATTGATGAACAACGACGCCGTTTTTTGTTACATAGCGTTCGTATTGTAGGTGGTGTTGGTGCTTTGTGCGCGTTCGCACCATTTCTGGCATCTTGGAACCCTAGTGAAAAAGCAAAAGTGGCGGGTGGTCCTGTGCAGGTTGACCTAAGTCATATGCAGCCCGGACAACAGATGACGGTTGCATGGCGTGGTAAACCCATTTGGATTATCCGTCGCACATCAGCCATGCTGGAACAACTGCGTAATCATCATGATGATTTACGGGATCCGGATTCGCGTGTTCCGCAACAACCTTCTTCCTCTCGTAATCAATATCGCTCTATCAAGCCTGAATATTTAGTTCTAGTTGGTGTATGCACGCACCTAGGCTGTACGCCGTTGTTTAAGCCTAATGGTGAAACAAAGCGTGTTTTGCCTGATCGTGATTTAGCAGTCACGGAGACTCCACAGTTGACAGGTGGTTTTTATTGTCCTTGCCACGGGTCGCGTTTTGACCTGGCCGGGCGTGTTTATAAAGGTGTACCTGCACCAATAAACCTTGAAGTGCCTCCGTACCGATTTCTTCAGGAGCATGTCATTGAAATAGGTGAGATTTGATGAAAAATTTAATCAAATGGCTGGACGCTCGATTGCCGTTAATGAGTACTTGGCGTCGATACCTGAGTGACTATTATGTTCCCAAGAATTTAAATATTTATTACTGCTTTGGGGTGTTAGCATTGGTTGCTCTCGTTAATCAATTAGTCACCGGTATTTGGTTAACTATGTTTTATACCCCGACTGCTACGGAGGCATTTCATTCGATAGAATCCATGATGCGAGATGTTCATTTTGGATGGCTTTTTCGGTATATGCATTCGACCGGTGCCTCGGCCTTTTTTATAGTACTTTATCTGCACTTATTTCGCGGTTTACTTTATGGCTCTTATCAGAGACCAAGAGAGTTAGTTTGGATTTTAGGTGTCTTTTTGTTTGTTCTGATTCTGGCAGAAGCGTTTTTCGGTTATTTGTTACCTTGGGGGCAAATGTCCTACTGGAGTGCACAGGTGATTACGTCTTTATTGGGCGTGATACCCTATGTTGGCGAAGCATTAGTCAATTGGGTACGAGGAGATTTTGTCGTAAGTAATGCTACCTTACAACGGTTCTTTTCACTACATAGTATTGCGCTACCGTTAGTCGTGTTATTTTTTGTTTTTCTGCACGTGATCTCACTACACCATGTGGGCTCAAACAACCCGGAAGGCATTGATATGAATCGTTTTCGCGATGAGCAAGGTAGACCATTGGATGGAATTCCATTTTACCCGTATTACGTGATGAAGGATTTCTTGGCGGTTTTGGTATTTCTTATTCTATTTTTTGCTGCGGTGTTTTTTTGTCCAGACATGGGGGGCTATTTTCTAGAACCCACTAACTTTATTCCAGCAAACACATTGCAGACTCCTGATCACATTGCTCCCGTTTGGTATATGATGCCTTTTTATGCCATGTTACGTGCCATACCAAATAAAACATGGGGTGTGGTGATCATGTGCGGTGCTGTTTTGATTTTATTTTTTTTACCATGGTTGGATAAAAGCCCCGTACGTTCGATGCGCTATAAGGGATTGTATTCAAAATGTGCTTTGTATGGATTAGTCCTCAGTTTCATACTTCTCGGATATTTGGGTTCGATTGACGTTACTCCAATTCGCCAGGGGCTGGCTATTTTTTGTATTATTATCTATTTTGCCTATTTTTTTCTGATGCCAGCCTATACACGTAGAGAACGCTGTCAGGTTGTGCCTGATCGGATTAGCATATGAGAAGCCTAAGTCATCAAGTCATGACATGTTCTATTTTGTTCTGCTTATATTTCATGGTATCTCTGGCTTATGGTGATGAAATTACCCAACGCAAGCATGGAGAACAGTTATTTAAAGACTATTGTAATGGATGCCATACATTACGTTATATGTCCCATCCATCGGTTAGTTTGCCATCAACTGAGGCCATCAGTTGGTTTGGCAAGCTGCCTCCGGATTTGTCGTTAATTGCGAGGGTACGAGGAACGGATTGGTTAATAGCGTACTTAACAGGTTTTTATCCTGACAAACACAGACCATTTGGTTCTAATAACCGTGTCATTCACGATGTGTTGATGCCGAACGTATTGTTTCCCTTACAAGAGCCTAGCTGTGAGAGTCATAACAATAACCGTGGGGAGATGAGCTTTTCATCGTACCAGCAGGCGGTGCAAGATATCGTTATCTTTTTAGTGTTTGTTGCAGAACCAAGCAGGATTGTACGTTACAAACTTGGGTTCGCGGTGGTTGGTTTTTTAGCGATTTTTTTACTGCTGTACTGGCGATTGATTAGGCATAAAAAAAACAAATTGTAAATAAAAAGACATATTTACCTCTTGTCATTTAAAATATGATATAATGCTTTTCTTCTTAAAAAGCAACCTTTAGAACGAGGAATCTTGATGGCTATTATTACAAAACGTACGATTATGTCGTTATATTCCGATCATGATGATATTTACAGTCATCAGGTTAGAATCGTGTTGGCAGAAAAGGGTGTTAATGTTGAAATAATGCCTGCAAAAACTGAGGCACCTCCTAGTGAGTTGTTGGCCGTGAACCCATACGGTACATTGCCTACATTGATTGACCGAGAATTGGTTTTGTATGAAGCTCGTATCATCATGGAATATCTTGATGAGCGTTTTCCCCATCCGCCATTGCTTCCCGTTTATCCGGTTGCTCGAGCAGAAACACGTAAAATGATGCATCGTATTGAGCAGGATTGGTACAGTTTGATGCAACGTATTTTTGAACAGTCGGAAATTGAGCTTGCGCAACAATTGTTGCTAGAAAGCTTGCTAAATATAGAGCCTGTTTTTGCAGATAAGCAGTATTTTTTAAGCGATGAATTTTCATTATTAGATTGTGCGTTAGCTCCCTTGTTATGGCGCTTGCCATCATTGGGAATTGACGTTCCGGCTGATTCGTTAGGACTGCATGCTTACATGGATCGTCTATTTAAACGAGATTCATTCCAAGCAAGTTTAACGGATGCTGAGAGGCAATTAAGGGCGGCGTAATCATGACGATGACATCAAATAAGCCATATTTTATTCGTGCAATATATGATTGGATTGTTGATAACGATTTAACACCCTACTTGTTGGTCGATGCTGGGCACCCCGATGTTGAAGTGCCACAAGATTTTGTTAGTGCGGGGCGAATTGTCTTGAATATTTCACCCAAGGCATGTCGTGGATTGCATTTGGAAAATGATAGAATCTTGTTTACCGCACGATTTTCTGGGCAAACCACCCAAATCTTCTTAGCACCAGCTGCTGTACTGGCTATTTATGCTAAAGAAAATGGGCGTGGGATGGAGTTTGGACCGGAATATGATGAACCGACGGCGCCACCAGTGGCATCGGATACCAGTTCACGTACCAAGTCATCACGAGCTAAACCCGTATTAACCTTGGTGAAACAAGATATAAATCATGAAGAATAAGGGCTCTTAAAGTCAATAATGTTATTTCATTTACCGTCTGAGTATGAAAGCGAACAATTTGCGGAACGTTTGGCGGCTTGTTTGGTACCACCGTTGATTCTTACATTCAGTGGTGATATTGGTATGGGAAAAACAACGTTGATCCGTGCTCTATTGCGATCAATGGGCGTAACTTGTGCGATTAAAAGCCCTACGTTTACATTGGTTGAAAGTTATGATCTTGGTGGTATACAATTTAATCATTTTGATTTATATCGCATTCATGATGAAACTGAATTAGATTACATTGGATTTCGAGATTATTTTGGTGCACAAGCGATTTGTTGTATTGAGTGGCCCGAGCGGGTTTCTCATTGTTTTGATCGTGTTGATCTGGCATTTACTTTAGTCAGAAAAGAGGAGGGGCGCGATATGAGAGTTTGTGCGTTTAGTTCAGCAGGAACCAATTTGTTGTCTTGTATTGTGGGTGAATCATGAGCGTCAACATCACCCTCCGAGCAGTTATGTTTGCCGTATGTATCTTGTTAAGTGTTTCCTCTGTGACGTGTGCTTCCATATTAGACCGTGTTGACGTACTGAATCAAACCAAATCAACCGCTATTCTCTGTAAGATAACAGGTCGTGCTAACCATAAAGCATTTATCTTGCATCAGCCCGAACGAGTTGTTATTGATTTTGCTCAAACGACGACTACCTTTGATGTGAGACGAGCAATGCTAGGTCATGCTCTGATAAAGCAAGTGCGTATTGGTCATCCCAATGCCAAAACATTACGAATTGTGCTTGATGTGAGTCAACCTGTGGTTTTGAAAACGTCCTTATGGCAACCAGGAGAAGTCCGTCATTCTGGTGTACGGTTTGATCTTCAGCCTGCTTATGGGGTGTTACCCAACCGTCCTATTGCTAAGACTTACTCCTCACACATCCCGATGTCATCCCCACAAAAACCGGTACATACGCACGAACCAACACGGTCTCTTCGTGACGTCATTGTTGTGCTTGATCCGGGACACGGAGGTAAGGATCCAGGTGCTCTCGGCATCAGACATTCCACTGAGAAACATGTCGTCCTAGCCATTGCGCAGCAATTAAAAAGGCTTATCGACAGGCAGCCCGGTATGCATGCTGTGTTAACTCGTAATGGTGATTATTATGTTGGTCTTCGTGAGCGCATGACCATAGCCAGAAAGTATAACGGCGATATTTTTGTGGCTATTCATGCTGATGCATTTGGCAATCATGATTCCCACGGTGCGTCCGTATTTGCTTTGTCGCAGACCGGAGCTACGAGTGAAGCGGCAAGATGGTTGGCAGAAAAAGAGAATTACTCGGAATTAGGTGGTGTCAATCTATCAAACCTGGATGATCGTAATGGTGAAATTCGAACGGTTTTGATTGATTTATCGCAGACTGCAACAATTAGTGCTAGTTTGCAAATGGGAAATCGCGTTTTGAGTGGTTTGGACAGAATAACAACCTTGCACAGTAGCAAAGTTGAGCAAGCACGATTTATGGTTTTGAAGTCACCCGATATTCCATCGGTGTTGATTGAAACGGGATTTATCTCAAATCCGCGTGAAGAAATGAATTTGACAAGTCCAGCTTATCAGGCGCGTTTAACACAAGCGATATTTTCGGGTATCAAAAATTATTTTTGGGAGTACCCACCACATGGTACTCGTATTGAAGCTCTGTCTGGGGTAACCCGACGGTTAGCCCATGTCAATGTTCGTAACAGGCCTGTGGGATGAAAACACAGGAACCAGTCCCTTTAGCCCGATCATACGATGATAGATCAAAATCATTGGCCAAAGAGGGCGGCACAACGACTGAGACCAGAATTCATCAATTGCCCGCGTTTATTGCTAATCAAATAGCAGCGGGTGAAGTGATTGAACGTCCAGCGTCTGTTGTTAAAGAGTTATTGGAAAATGCATTGGATGCGGGTTCTGATGTTATTTCTATTGAAATCGGATGTGGTGGATTGAATCAAATTAAGATCAGCGACAATGGTTCTGGGATTGTTGCGGATGATTTACCTTTAGCTATCGCGGCGCATGCGACCAGTAAAATACAGAATTTAGATGATTTGTATGGCATAACCAGTATGGGTTTTCGCGGAGAAGCCTTAGCTAGTATAGCCTCTGTTTCACGCTTAACGTTGTCGTCTAGACCCTCATCACAGACTCATGCGATGATGTTGCAAATCAATGAAACTGGCGTAATTATTTCCCCTTGTGCGAGAAATCAAGGGACTACGGTTGATGTGCACGATCTTTTTATTAATGCTCCCGTTAGAAAAAAATTCCTCAAAACCGAGCGAGCCGAGTTTCAAGCTATTGAGGCCGTTGTTAAACGTTTTGCCTTAAGTGTCCCGGCTATTGCGTTGACATTAAAACATAATGGTAAACAAACTCTAGCCTTGCCTGCTGTAACATGTGAACCAAGTCGCGTGTTACGAATTAAAAAATTATTGGGGAAGGATTTTATTGATGAAGCGATTTATTTTGATGTTGAACAAGCAGGAATTCATTTGCAGGGATGGGTTAGTCATCCGATGTATCAACGAAGTCAACGCGATAAGCAATGGATTTATCTTAATCGGCGTATGATCAAGGACAAATTGCTACACCACGCTATATTGCAGGCTTATCAACACATATTACATCCCGGTCGCTTTCCAGCATGCTTATTGTATTTATCTATGCCAGTCAGTGACGTTGATGTGAATGTTCATCCAACGAAACACGAGGTGCGTTTTCAAGACCCTCGTACCGTTCATGATTTTGTTATTTCTTCCATAACACATGCTTTGCAGAGAGGACAAATTTCTGATTACGTGCAAAAATTGAGCCCGGAGATTTTTGCTGTGAGCGAGCGATCTAATTCTGTTGTTATGTTGCAGGATAATGAGAGTCATATAAAGCAACAGTCCAATGAAGCATTAGATTTCGTTCCTAGTTTGAGCCACAATTTGTCTCTTGATGGTCCCGGTCCTATTAACGTGCTCAATAAGTCATGCTCAGAGTTTGAATCTTTGGAATCTGAGGATAAGCAGACTAGAAATCTACGTGCCTTATGGGGAGATGACATCCATCAACGCTGGACTATTTTAAATTCACAATTTTCGATTATTTTTTTAAACGACAATAAGCCTTATTTAGTCAACTTGGCGCTGGCTCAACAACAGTATTACGAACACATGATGACAAAACAGCTCGGTTCGTTATTATCTCGACCACTTTTGGTGCCCGTGAGTTATGTTATCGATAAAGTAAATTATTCGTTATACGAACAATATCAACCACGATTAGCAGGGTTAGGTATACAGTTTGATTTTATGAGTGAAACACGGA
This sequence comes from Legionellaceae bacterium, assembly GCA_030695645.1. GTDB lineage: Bacteria > Pseudomonadota > Gammaproteobacteria > Legionellales > Legionellaceae > JAUYQG01. The sequence continues at coordinate 4,208 of JAUYQG010000132.1, read as the reverse complement.
TTATGGTGCGTACCATTCCTCAATGTTTACCGTTATTGGATATAGGCGAGTTATTCAAGCAACTGAATGGTGTTCGGCTGGAGCAATCTGAATTAATACAACGGATTGCTATCTGTCAATCGTTTGATGTTCATCACATGTCTAGAGATGAGAAAGCAGACATTATGTCTTTTTTGCAACAAAAAAAATCACCCTCTCGTTACTGTCTGCATCTTGATATAACGACATGTTTGAATATTTGGACTTTGGACAAAAAGACATGAAAAGAGCCTCATGTCTTTTTGTCCAAGAAATTAGATCGTTGGAACAGCGATGGTGATTTCATGATTGATATTCAGAAAGCAATATTTTGTATAATGGGACCTACAGCTTCAGGAAAAACGGTGTTAGCTTGTGAGCTAGTGCGACATTTTCCATTTGAAATCGTTAGCATAGATTCAGCAATGATTTATAGAGAAATGAATATAGGTACTGCGAAACCTGATCAAGAAACCTTGCTATCTGCTCCCCATCATTTAATTGATATCGTGAATCCGCCAGATAGTTATTCCGCAGCACGGTGTTGTTCTGACGTGTTAGTCTGTTGTGATTCCATAATAAAACAAGGAAAAATCCCATTGCTTGTGGGAGGAACGATGATGTATTTTCGTGCCTTACAGCAAGGATTATCGATATTGCCAGAAGCGGATGAATCCACCCGTCTGCACCTATTTCAGCTAGCTCAAGAGCATGGTTGGGGTTATCTTCATCAGAAGTTAGCACATGTTGATCCTAGTACAGCGGCAAGGATTCATCCACATGATACGCAACGCATTCAACGAGCGCTGGAAGTGTTTCAGTTAACTGGGAAACCCTTGTCTGTTTTGCTCAACGGCACCGCTAACTCTCCTGATCGGCATTTTGTCAATTTAATCATTACGCCGAATGATCGAGCTTGGTTACATGAACGGATTGCTCTGCGTTTTCAGTCTATGTTGATCGAAGGCTTGCTTGATGAGGTTGAGCAGGTCATTCAAAAGTGGGCATTGACAGATGATTGCCCTGCGATGCGATGCGTTGGTTATCGACAAGCACATGATTATTTGCAGGGTGCCTACGATTACAATACCTTAATGGACAAGGGCATCGCGGCAACTCGGCAATTGGCTAAGCGACAATTAACATGGCTTCGTCATTGGCCGAATGGTTATCATTTTATAGCTGAAAATCCGACGAATTTAAAAGAAATGATGGAGTTAATCCAGCAAATGCTAGATAATCCTAGAAAAAGCAATTGAAGCCTACTACGAAGGCCTATTGCTTTTTCTAGGATAATCCCTAAAATTGGACTTTGGACAAAAAGACATGAAAAGAGCCTCATGTCTTTTTGTCCAAGAAATTTCAGATCTATCCCTCATAATTAGATCGTTAATTGTCCTGATTGTAAATGTTTTTACAAAATGAGCCGATTGTCGTTGATATTATTGGTTTATAAATATGTCAGATTTAAACTTATTTGGACAGAATGGCATGCGTCTTTTTGCATGCCGTTTTGTCCAAAGTCCAACTGAATAGAACGATTGATACCAATCGGCATGACCTAATACGTGGCACTACGACGTTTAAAAGCAATTTCAAGCTTAACAATAACGTCAGACACTTGAACCAACTCCATCGTACTCATACCATGTGCATGAGTACCCCAGACGTTCGTCAACGGTGTTTTCTTCAAAATGGTTTGAACGGCCTCGGGATAACGATCAACACCTAAATGTCGATATAAATAAGGACCTGATACCTCAGCGCTGGTCACAGCATGTAATGCGACCACCGGCGTTGCAACAGCAGTCGCCATATGCGATGGCCCTGTGTCGGGACAAAGCAATACATCACCTAAACTGATTAGCGCCAGCAGTTGCTTGGGCTTGGTTAACCCAATCAAATTGGTCACCGATACTGCCTTCGAAATCGCGTCACCTAACTCACGATCATACGCACCCGGACCGCCTGTCAACACAACGTCCGCATGCCAATATTCTTTAGCCCATCGGATAACCTCAATATAACGCTCAACTGACCAGCTACGCTCAGGCTTGCTTGCAGCCGGATTGACTAAAAATAACGGGCCTGTTGAATTCTTGGGTAAATGAGCTCGTGCCCAATCATAGTCTGTCGAGGCAATCGGCAGATCCCAACGAATATCATGTTGCAAAGCACCTAACGCATTGGCGAATCGCAAAAAACCATCCAAAGTATGATCATTACCCGGTTTTATTGTTTCATTAATAAACCAAGAATGACCATCTTTAGCGCGTAGAGCATCATAGCCAATTCGACGTTTAGCCCGTATACACCCATATAAAAGATTGGCACGAAAACTCGATTGCACGGCGAGTAACACATCAAATCGGTTAGCCCGCATGCGTTGTTTAAATCGCCAATAATCCACAATAGTATTGGGTTTGTCTATCACAACAAAATCAACACCATCCATGCCTTCCACCAAATCATAGGCAGGGCGTGAAATAACCCAAGTCAGCTTTGTCGTTGGAAAACGAGCTTGCAGCGTTCTTATCAAAGGCATTAACATAAGTACATCGCCTAGGGCAGATAATCGCACAATGCAAATTGAGTCCGGAATACCGTCAATCATCTTGTAAAATAAAACGAGTACCGCAATACGGACACACCTCAGAACCGGTTTTCTCAATGGGTAAATACACTTTCGGATGCGCACTCCACAACGCCACGTGTTCGGTTGGGCAACTCAATGGCAACTGATTACGGTGCACAACATAGCTCTTGTCCGTGCGAACAGGATTTTTTTTCGATTTAGACATAGTGATCTCTCGTTTAAACGATAATTACTTTTAGTTGGACTTTGGACAAAACGGCATGCAAAAAGACGCATGCCATTCTGTCCAACTAAGTTTAGATCGGACATAGTTATAAGCCAATAATATCAACGACAATCGGCTAATTTTGTAAAAACATTTACAATCAGGACAATTAACGATCTAATTATGAGGGATAGATCTGAAATTTCTTGGACAAAAAGACATGAGGCTCTTTTCATGTCTTTTTGTCCAAAGTCCAAAATATTATTGTCTCTAAACATGATGTTTTATCAGATGACACAACAAAATCAGGAGCAGGCTGAATTACTTGATCGAGTAGGTTTGAAGCACCTGCGTGAATTCAAAAAATTAAAACACATGAATGAGGTTGCAATGTAACACCAATTCTGATTAATTAATGATTCACTCGAGTTAAAATAACCCAAAAATTGGATTGTCGTCTAATAATTTTTTATTTTTAACTATTTTTCAATGAGTTAAAACTTGAGTGGTAAAGTTGGGTTTTACGGGATCCTTTGCTCTTAGCTGCCATTCCGGTGCACCACGAAAGTGCACCTCCACTAGCAGCTGAAAGTGCTGCCGGAAAAGCGCTACCGAGCGCATTTCGTACCTAGCCTTGGGCTTGATACGGTAACGTGTTGAGTTAAGCGTAGGCAAGGAAAACTGCAAGCCGTAAGCCGAAAGGTTGAAGTGATTGAGCCTCGAAAACAGTCATTGGGATGGTCGATGGTTTCGGAATACTGGCGACAACAACGGATATAGCAATAATCGGGAGGTATATCCGTCATCTCCGGGGTCGTAGAGCATGGCGTGCAGTGAAAGTGGTTGTGTAAACGTGGGAGGATCCTGTCCGCCCTCACAGGGATGGAGTATCAGCCGACAAGTGTAGGAACGAGGGAGCTGAAAACTCGATTCCGTAGTTTTTAATGCTTGTCTTCTCGCAAGGCCGAATTACCGCGGCTTGACCGTGGTATCTATGAGAAGCTGAGCATCGCTGGATACCGTGGTCAAGCCACGGTAATTCGATGTTTTTGAAAGTCAACCACTAAAAACTACGGAATCGAGTGAAAAGGTAGTGACAGGAGTTCAGATGATGCGTAGTACCGTTGAAGCGGGGTAATGCCTGTGGAGGGAAGGCGTCTGGGTAGGTTCACCTCTGAAAAGGAGACGTGATGAGATCAACAGAGTCTCAAGAAAACACGGACACAGCATTGACAGAGATAGCATGGTTATCGTCACAAAACCCGCAAAGGGAAGCTGTTGCAGCCCCGCGATGTCAAATATAGTTGCTCATTACGTGATCGATATGTGGCTTGAAGAGACGGTAAAACCTTTAATGCTAGGGGCAGTACGGATCTTCCGCTACGCGGA
>JAUYQG010000060.1 GCA_030695645.1 Legionellaceae bacterium | reverse complement strand
AGTTCTGTCCAAATAATTTTAGATCTGTGATATTTATAAGCTTACAATGCTTGACACAACCGGCTTTATTTGTAAGAAAATATACATTCAGGATAATTAGTAATCTAATTTAGAATAACAGATCTCAAATTTCTTGGACAGAAAGACATGAGACCCTTTTCATGTCTTTTTGTCCAAAGTCCAGTAGGTAGTAAACTCTTTTTAATCACCCCTCTCCCTAACCCTATCCCCTCAAGGGGAGAGGGGATCAGTTCAGTAGTACGTTGAAAAAAAAACTCCGAACTGGGGTTTTAAGGACGTTGCCTAGTACCCTTTCAGGAAGGCGTCAATTGCGCAACACCTTGTTTAAACTGCCCGAAAACCAGGATACGTGATATTTGTTGCCCGCTATTTAAATAAAGCACGCCACTCTTATCATTCACTCCCAATGCCGGGAATAATAACAATTGATTTAATTGACTGGACAATGCAAAACTGTCCATACCCAATGCATATAAGCGATTATAACTGTTAAACTGCTCAGGCCAATTGCGATTTCCCATTTGATGCGAAAACACCCACGGCATGTCGCAAAATCGAATACCATTTAAATCACGATCTTTCATCGTATTCACACTGCCCGAATACACACTAGACGTTGCATAAACAGGAATATCACCCGCATAATAATAACGTAACAACGGCATGATTTGTCGAGCTTTCGTAGGATAGGCCACCAGGAAAATTACATCAAAATCTTGTCGACGTTTGGGCTCTGACACCGTATTCGGTGCCAACTTAACCGGTTTTTTGCGCTCTTCACTCGCGGATACGTGTAACATATTACGAATGGCACTGGTTAACTCATCCTGCGGACCATAATGCAATGTTTCAACAACTTGCCCGCCACCGGCACGCCATTGCACGGCAAACGCATTCACCACATCATCTCCCCAAGAACCTGATGGAGCAATAATCAGTGCGTGTGAATAACCATTTTTCCTGGCCTTAGCAGCGACTTGACGTGCTTCATTGGAGGGTGATAAGCCAAATTGATAAGCATTGTCATACACTTTACCGTCAGCATCATTTAACAGCACAGTCGGCACCGGATGATCAAGTTTGGCAACTTGAGCAACATCTGGCTTGCTAAGCGGTCCAACGATGTAATCAGCACCATCGTATAATGCTTGTTGATACAGCGCGGCGATATTCGTGGAATTCGCATCATAAAAATGTACGTTTGTACTATCTCGTCGACTACTCGCTTCATAAGCCGCCATAAACCCATCTTTGATCGCATTACCTGGCCCTGCTAGCGGCCCAGTTACCGGTAATAACAGTGCAATATGTTTGGGAGGTGCGAACAAATGTTGTTTTATACTCTCTAAAGGTGTTGGCAAAATATAATTTGCTGGATGATTGGGGAATCGCATCTGCCATTGTCCAAGTTCTGCAAGCATGCTATCAGAATCGTTGTATTGCTTTCGCGAAACCGCAGCAAGCTGTAGCCAACCATCTAATAAGACATTATCCGACGATTCAGCCGCAAGCATATCCAGCTCAGGTTGCGATAATGTGGTTAGTGATAACCACAGAGCACGACGATTATTCGCGCGTGATGCCTCATCAGGCAGTAATCGGTCTAATTTAATGCGTTCCAGTACGGCTTCAACGGGATGTTTCGTTGCGAGATAAGCATAAGCGAGCATTTCATGAAATTGAACTTGATAATAAATTGGCAATCTGTTAATTTCACGCACGTTAGATAGCTTGGCTATAGCGGAATTCGGCTGCTCGCGAATTAAATCCACTTTCGCTAGCAATACGTTTTTTTCATCTGCCAACTCATCTGTTAATGTTCCAATTTGTGATAAAATAGTAACACCTTGTTGCCATTGCCCATCATAAATAAGGCGTCCTGCGGCCATTAACAATAGCGATTGCTTTTCACTGCCCGCTTGATTTTGGGCTAAAGCAAGGTATGCCGAAGCAGGCATAGTATAAGGACTTGCTAATTGTTTGTTAACTTGAACATGGCTCTCCGTAGGTACTTTGGTACACTGTGAGAGCAAAATAGTGAAGCTTAGACATAACATAAGCTTCAAAACACGTGAAATAAATAACATGCAACGACATCCGAAATCAAAGAACGCACAAGGATAAACCATGATGGCGACTTCGGCAAGAACAATTGGCACACTTTTTGTCATAGCAACCCCAATTGGGAACCGAGATGACATCACTATCCGTGCGTTGGAAACGCTAAAATCAGTAGACACCATACTAGCGGAAGATACTCGACATTCCATGCAACTATTAACATTTTATGGCATAAAAAAACCACTTATATCATGGCATGCACACAACGAGGGCAACAAAGCACAATCCATCATTACCGCGCTGCTTGAGGGCAAATCCTTTGCACTGATCAGTGATGCCGGCACGCCTCTCATCAGTGACCCAGGTTATCCACTCGTGAATTTGGCAAGGGCTCACCACATCGACGTCACGCCCATTCCAGGTGCCTGTGCCTTCATTACAGCTCTGTCCGCCGCTGGGGTTCCGTGCGATGCCGTGAGTTTTTTTGGATTTTTGCCAGCCAAAGCAACGGCGCGACGCGCCAAACTGACAACGTTGAAGAGCATGCCTCATACCGTCATTTTTTACGAGTCCACGCATCGAATACAAGAGTGCCTAGAAGACATCGCCACAGTTTTTGGAGAAACATGTCAGCTGGTGCTGGCAAAAGAACTCACCAAAACATACGAACGTTTTATTTCCGGGTCAACAATTGATGTTAGAAACTGGTTGTTAGAGGATTTGGCGCATTGCAAAGGAGAATTTGTTGTCATTATCCCTCCCAGAGAGCTGGAGTCCGTAGTAAACTACAGCACGGAAACACTAACCATTTTATTGAACGAACTGCCTCTGAAACAGGCTGTAAAACTAGCCGCTCTGATTACAGGGGAGCCCAAAAACGAACTTTACAAAACCGCTTTAGGAATAGGCAAGACGATTCCTAAACTTTAGGAGACTCATACTCATGCAACGATGGACTTTGCACACCCTGTGTGTGCTGATAACAGTAGGTATGTCCCACATGTCCTTGGCTTCGGGAGCAATAGGACATGTCATTATTATGGATCCAATTCTTGGGCCACGGGATATCGTTTATGAAAAAATAGACGGTTATGGGGTCGCCGAGGGCGATATTATCATCCATAAACTACCCAAACCTACGGAACCAAATAACATAGCCCCTCAAGCGCTTATTTTACTCAAACTTCGCGGAGCTCGTTGGCCACAAGGCGTTGTTCCTTATGAACTATCGGAGTCTTTACCTCTTCCCAGTAAATTAGCTATTCTAGAAGCCATGACAGCATGGCAACGCGAGACTCACGTCAAATTTGTCGAGTTATCGACTCCAGGCCAAAAGGAATATACTGATTATTTATCATTCATCCCGACAAATGGGACCACTTGCTCATCCTTTGTTGGAAAACAAGGCGGCTCACAGGTTGTCAAATTAGCAGCCCGTTGCGGCACCATGAATATTGCCCATGAAATTGGTCATGCCTTGGGTCTATGGCATGAACAATCCCGCGGGGATCGGGACGCTTATATTCAGATCTTGTGGGATAATATTGACGAAAACTATCGTTATAATTTCAATCAACATTTAACAGACGGTCAAGATTTTGGGGATTATGATTATCAGTCCATCATGCATTATACGGCGTATGCTTTTTCAAAAAATGGTGAGAAAACAATTATGCCATTGCAAGAAGACATTGAAATCGGACAGCGTGACCATTTAAGTAATAAAGATATTGCTGCTGTGAATGCGATGTATCCGTAAAAATTACCCAGGCGATGAGCGAGAGATCACACACCCTAGCACAGCTAGTATCGTATTTATACTGCGCGCGGTATATACTGTAATCGTGTAACAATAGAGGTAATGACTATCCTTTACTAATCTTTTAAAAATGGAGCTAAAAATGACAAAGTACGTACCAGCATTGGTCTTATCATCACTTGTATTAACAATGGGAATAGCACAGACATCATTTGTCTACGCTAATGACTGCAATAAACAGGAATACCAAGCGTTATTAAAAATAAAAAATCCTGACGTTCTACATCGCATCAAAGAACTGAATTTGACCACAACACAAAAAAATCAGTTTAAAGCAATGAAAGCTAATTTTGATGCAGAAATCAAAAAATTTGTGAAGTCAATCAAGTCAATTGAGATCACCATGAATAAAATAGTCGCATCACCAACCCTTGATCAAACTCAATTAGAGAATTCTCAGAATGATCTGAAGAAAAAGATGATTACAGGACAATCTCAAACAGCTACATTTCGACACAATTTATATAATTTGCTAAATGACACGCAAAAAGCCAAATATCACGAATTACAACAACAAGAACGACAAGCTTTTCGTATGGGGCTAGAGTGTCCGACAATGGACATAAAAGCCAACCCAGATCTTGACCCAATGGTTCATATCAACGAATTACGTTTGACCGAAGAACAAAAATCAAAAATCATGCCACTGATAACTGCTAATCGCGATCAAGAAAAAAAATTACTTCTCCAATTTGACGATGGTGCCCTGAGCATCGAACAAATGGAAATTCAGTTTATTCAATCGACATCAGCAATCGACGCAACCAAACTGAATGACTTCGCCACAGCGCAAGCAAACAATATTGCAGAGTTCCGAACAAACAGGCTGATGACTTACCGTGAAATATATGCCGCTTTAAATCCACAACAACAGGCTAAATTCATGGAGATTTTGAATAACTGGAACTGGTCTTTGGACGAATAAGATCTGGTTTTTACGAGCCCGCCCGTTACCTGATGGTTGAAGGTAACGTGTAACGAATTAAGTGGTGGACTTTGGACAAAACGGCATGCAAAAAATCGCATGCAATTCTGTCCAAATAATTCCTACCTATCCGGTTGTCACATACTCGTCATTGCGAGTCGGCCAGCCATGTACGGCAAACATCGAAAAAGAGCGCCTCTGTCGAGAGCCCCTCATCCGCCCTGTGGGCACCTTTTTCCCGTATCCGGGGAGAAGGGGATAAGGAAAAGTTCTTTGGGAGGCACGAACGTATGGCAAAGCGCTCAGGCACAGAAACTGCCGCAATCCTTGATGTCGCTAAACGATTAGATATTATACATGAAGACCATTATCAGAAAGGCCGCGAATTATTAATTCGAATCATCATGATGCTGACAAAATTGGCGCAAAAATCAGATTGACCGGGTTCGGGCGGGCTCGTGTTAGATCGCGGTTTGTCCAAAGTCCAGTGAGTACAATGTGGGTTATTTCGCTTGACACTTATATGTCCCATCGGAATGCGGCCCATTGCACCATGACGTCTTACAGCAAACATTGCTGTTTGGCCCCGTTAAAGTAGTCCCACACAAGCCAGGTGGTGAGATGCAAAAACTATCCACCAACAATGTTTTTGATGGCAATGATTTCGTATTGACAGGGGGTTTAGCTTCGAGTGATTGTTTAATATGTGTACCCCCCCCCGATTTATCTTGCAAATGCGCTGATGCAAAAGCCAATGGCGCAACTAAAAATACTGACAGAGTCATCATTAATGCGACAGGTATAATTGTATTTTTTTTCATGGAATACTTACCCCCTGTTAAACGTTGAAAGAATTAGCACCGCCTCTTTGTTTAATTGGACTCTGGACAAGAAGGCATGAAAAGAGCCTCATGCATTTCGTCAACCAACTCTTCATCGTCCGAATTTGATTTATCCGGCATAACATAGGTGCTTAACTGCTCAGCATGCTTAATACCGATATAAATAACGGTTACTGCAATCGCTAAGGGCCAATGAACTGTAAATAATCCAACAATCAACAACGGCATGACGATGTTTTCGGCTAAATTTTTGGCAAAATTAATCCATGCCTTTCGTTCTGATTGTGATCTGGATGGATCATCAAGATTCCTCTGACGTTCTTTTCCAGAGCGAATGGCTGCACCAAACTGAGCACCAGTCAAATACATCGCAACGGCAAACGCACATGCTGCAAAACAAACGGGGCCCGCCCATGGGGATGAAACAGATAAAACCAAGGCAAAACTCACCACAAACAATGCCGCAGCTGCCATGTAAAATGCAAGTTTACCTCGCATTTCCGCTCGTCTATACTCCAATTGATTCAGTTGCAAATAGAGAATCTCTTTTTCCTCCCCCTCTCCACTGGCATCAGACAGCACGGACAACTGTTGCTTTTTCGCTGCATAGACCTTCTCTCCCACATTTAACTGGTAAGACAACCACCAAACGTCAAATACGAGAAAAGCTGCCAATAACCAACTAGCAATAGGGACTGGGATATTAAAATAAATAGCGTAGTTAGTCAGTCCATTAAATAGTACCCAAGCCAGATCATTCACGATTCGTCCGTAACGCTTATTCCACTCAATCCGAAATCGGTCCCATGGATCAATACCAAGTTCGGCATTGGTGGGGTTGAAAAAATGCTTTAAAATCTTACTGAAATCAACGAGAAAGCGAGCTAGAAACAGGAAGACACTCAGTAAATTAAATACATAGGTAGGAGCATCCATCATGGCGATATCAATATGGAATCCCGCTAAACTGCCTGTTTGATCTAACCATCCAAGCTTTTGTCCAATTAACCAGAACTGCTTCCAAGTCAATCGACAAAAAACGGTCATCAGCCGGTACATATTAAAATAACCGATCCAGTCGATCACGACAGATGGGTGAAACGTCGCAAACTCGTTTAAGCTTTGTCGTAATGCAACAAACCATTTTTGTAATTTGGCATACCATCGCTCCAACATAGCAAGCCATGTTTCCTCAGCATTTTTTTGCGCTTCTATAACTTTGAGTTGTACCGCCTGAGCATTCAGAGCCTTCCTCGCGGCAATTGTCTCTTTACGCCTTTTCAAATTATATTCTGTAATTATTTTTTGATATTTGTCTCGCTCTGCTCGATGGTTCGCCAAATGAGCATCATCTAACAGCAGTTGCGCGTAGTCATAATAATAATACGTAACCCTCTGTTGCGCGCTAGGACTTAACTTAGCAAACGCACTGTCTTTCATGATGTCTTCTAATAGTGCAAAATCAAGCTCGATTTCAGCGCGAATCATGGAGGCATACGCATAAAAATGCTGCGGATCTTTTTTCCATTTATCCTTCAAGCGGTCATCGGTCGACTTGCTATACGTATCCTCTTGAACAGTGGAAAAATTCGTCGATAGATTCGTTTTATAGTCTCGATAAAGCGTCTCTTTGGTATTATTATTAGCAAAAAAAGTTCGATCGAATGGTTTTTGGTTTGCAGAAGTCATAAAAAAGTCCAGATAAAAAAACACAGTGTGAGATTTTAAACAACAACTTACCATTGTATGCGATAATAGGCAAGGAATTGTACTTTATTTACCAATGCAAAAACTAGAAAAGATAACTCCCAACAAATCGTCGGAAGTAAACTCCCCCGTAATTTCACATAACGATTGATGAGCTAAGCGTAAATCTTCGGCCAACATTTCTCCCGCACGATGAAGGCTCAGCTGTTGCTGTCCTGAAGATAGTAGCGACTTGGCCTCGTCCAAGGCCTGAATATGACGTCTACGAGCCAGAAATTGCCCTTCTGCGGGTTGATAACCCACAACCTCTTTGATCTTGGCTGTTAACAATGATATTCCTTCACCAGATTTAGCTGATAAATAGATGGGAGCTGGCATGAACTGACTTTCATCCGCTTGGTCCTGAGAGCCCCTCATCCGCCCAACGAGAACCTTCCTGTGTCCTGGGATAAGGGGAGAAGAATTTTTTAATTTATCAATTTTGTTAAACACATGGATGATCGGCACGCGCTCGGGTAAGACTGCTGCGATGGATTCACTCAGAGTCATAGCATCTTCACCGGCACTGGCATCAATGACCATCAGTACGCAATCAGCTAGCTTTACTTCGTGCCAGGCTCGCTTAATACCCTCTTTTTCAACAACATCATCGCTATCACGAAGACCTGCTGTATCAATCACGTGGATGGGAATATCATCCAGCATAATATGTTCTCGCATCACGTCTCGTGTGGTGCCTGCAACATCCGTCACTATGGCCACGTCACGCCCTGCTAAGCAATTAATTAAGGTTGATTTTCCAGCATTGGGCCGACCCGCAATCACGACTGAGAGCCCTTCTCGCAACATAGCGCCTTGACTGGCACTTGCCCTCGTCTCATCCAAACTCTGCATCAGCGTGCTTAGCATGGCGGCTATTTTGCCATCGTTTAGAAAATCAATTTCCTCTTCCGGGAAATCAATCGCTGCTTCAACGTACAAACGCAAGCTAATCAATTGATCATTGAGTTCATGAATTCTTTTTGAAAAATCACCTTGTAGTGATCGCATGGCCATCCGAGCTGCCGTGAGAGAACTCGCATGAATCAAATCGGCAATCGCTTCGGCTTGAGTTAAATCAATTTTATCATTTAAAAAGGCACGTTCGGTGAATTCGCCCGGCTTGGCTAGTCTCGCTCCGCACAACACACTTTCTTGGACCAGTCGATCCAGTACGATTGGCGCACCATGCCCTTGAAACTCAACGACATCTTCGCCAGTAAAAGAATGCGGGGCTTTAAAATAAAGTACGATACCTTGATCAATCAACTCCCCATCGGTACCGTAGATTGCGCCATAATGCGCGGTGCGTGGTTTTAGCGTTGTGCGAGCAGTTAAACGTAATCCTACATCATGAGCCTTAGGACCAGAGAGACGGATAATACCAACCCCGCCACGACCGGGCGGGGTTGCAATGGCAACTATCGTTTCCATTTATTTCACGGAAACTAACTTTTTAGGTGTGGTGTTTACGCCGTATTTCCGAGTGATGTACCATTGCTGTAAAATGGACAAGCTGTTATTCACTGTCCAGTATAAAACAAGGCCCGCAGGGAAATTCAAGAATAAAATCGTAAACACAATGGGTAACATCATCATGACTTTAGCTTGCATAGGATCAGGGGGCGCCGGATTTAATTTTTGCTGAATCATCATCGTGATACCCATGATAATAGGCAGTACGTGATACGGATCGGACGATGCTAAATCGGTTATCCAAAAAATAAACGGGGCTTGACGCAATTGAACACTCTCAACTAAAACCCAATATAAGGCGATAAACACCGGAATTTGAATCAAGATCGGTAAACAACCACCTAACGGATTGACCTTTTCTTGGCGGTACAACTCCATAGTAGCCTGGCTCATCTTTGCTTTATCATCGCCGTGCCGTTCACGCAAAGCTTGAATTTTAGGTTGCACCTTACGCATGCTAGCCATTGATTTATAACTTTTAGCGGATAACTGATAGAATGCCAGTTTAATCAATACCGTTACTAAAACAATCGACCATCCCCAGTTACCTACTACGGCATATATTGACTTCATCAAAGAAAATAAAAGCTGAGATATGAACCACAACCAACCGTAATCAACCGTCAAATCCAGTCCTGGAGCAATGGGCTTTAATACATCAGTAATTTCAGGTCCAAGATACAACTGTGCCCCTACGTCTTTTTTCGCACCGGGTTCAACTACGATGGATTGACTGACGTTGCCGATCGTATAATCCTCATTGGCATGTCGTGTGTAAAAACGATTTTGTGCGTCAACATCCGGAATCCAAGAGGTTAGGAAATAATGCTGCTGCATGGCAATCCAGCCACCTTTTGCTTCCACATCCAAGTTGTCTTTCGTCATATTGGCGAACGTTAATTTGCGATAGCGGTGCTGTCCTGGTACTGAATAGGATGCCCCTGTGAACGAACCCATATGAAACATACTGGTCTTATCTTCTTTCGGCGAGCTACGAAGCAATTGAGTATTCATATACCCAGTCCATGCCTTAGAACCACTATTTGCGATGTTATAACGGACATCAATCAAGTAACTGCCTTTTTTAAAGGTAAATACTTTGTTAATTGTGAGCCCATCATCACGTTGGCCAGTCAATGTCACCACCAAGGTATCTTGTTCTGGAGACAGCTCATAGTGTTGTTGCGTGCTGGTGAATGACACATCCACATTGTCAACTTGTCGATTATTAACCACAAATAGATTGCTATTCGCAACGTATTGCATCGCGGCGTTATCTTGCAATAACGTAAATGGTTTATTTTTTTCCGAAACACGTTCGGGGTAGTCCAGCAATTGTGCCTTCACGATGTCACCTTGTGCTGGATCGATAGTCAAATCCAAAACATCCGTTTTCACATGAATGCGGCTGGCTGTTGACTGAGGATGAGGCGTGGTTTTTTCGTCAATAGGCGGTTGATTATCGGTGGCAGCTTGCACATTCATGGCAGGCAATAATCGTCCGCCGGGTGCTGCCACATCTGCGGTCGCTGTGGATTGTTGTGGAATTGGCGGATAATCCATTTGCCAATTTGTCCACAGGGTATAAGCAACGAACGTAAGCGCTCCGTATAAAATGACACGTCGAATATCCATCAAGGTTTCTCTTTTTCGTTAAATGATAATACAGGATCATAGCCACCATCAGCCCATGGATGGCACCGTAATAATCGACGGCACGACAACCACAAGCCTTTGCCTACACCATGGTAAGCGAGAGCGTCTAGAGCATATTGTGAGCAACTAGGATGAAAGCGACAACTCGATTGAATATAGGGGCTAATTACGTATTGATAAAGTCTAATTAAAAACTGCACAGACCTCATCACATGTCGCATAGCTTATTCCACGCTTGTCCTAATTTATTCATCAAGATTGCGCTGTCCACCTTCGCGACGCCGGATCGTGCCAAAACGATAATGTCCACCGCTGGCAACTGGCTGCTTGTGCGAAACATCTCGCGCAAAATTCGTTTCAACCGATTTCTATCATGCGCCTTAGCAATCATTCGCTTCGACAATGCTAGTCCTAGCCTAGCATGACCTACCGCACTGTCACGGTACAGAATGATAAAATGAGGCGTAACCACTTTTTGAGCTTGAGTAAACACGTAATCGTAGTCACTTTTTGTAAGTAATCTACGAGACTTGTTAAAACCATTCACTTAGGCAGTTAATCGTTTACGGCCTTTAGCACGACGGCGTTTAATCACTAAACGGCCGGCACGGGTTGCCATACGTGCACGAAATCCATGATCTCGTTTACGCTTTAAGTTACTGGGTTGGAATGTACGTTTCATGTTAAACCTGTTAATCAATTTTTATGAGTCGGCAATGATAGAAAATTTTGCAGCGTCTGTCAAATGGATTTGTATTTTTTTAGCAATTCTGGGTGAACGAGGTAGGGTGGGCAAAGGAGCTTGCGACGTGCCCACCGTTGTACCACTGCTGGTGGGCACGTCGCGGGCTCCTTTGCTCACCCTACGAATTCAGTGATATTTTGCGAAAAATAATTTTAT
>JAUYQG010000059.1 GCA_030695645.1 Legionellaceae bacterium | reverse complement strand
TTTCTATCTCTTAAAGCACTCAATCTCTCAAAGCGCCCACACAGTTTGTCTTCTTCATATTCTTAATTAACTCGCCCCGAAGGCGTGCTGCGTATTCTACTCATCTGAGTTTGTATGTCAAACACTTTTTCATGTTTTTTTGAAAAAAATGATCAAGCTCGCTATGTGTAGAATAATGTACCTTTATTGATTCTTTCTCAAAGAATGGGGTTCTGAAGGTTCATCAATATGCAATTTCGCAATACGTTGCTTTCCTACTTGGATAATATAAGTCGTATCAGCAGGTAAAACAATGGATCCATCTGATATTTTTTCTCCATTAATTTTCACACCACCTTGTTTAATGAGGCGATTTGCTTCCGACGAACTACTGGTTAACCCTACTTGTTTCAATAATTGCGCAATCTGCGTAGCTGGATCATAACTAATGGTTTGCGTCTCAAGATCATCAGGTACGACTTTTTTCTGAAACCGTTCGATAAACGCACGATGGGCTGTTTCAGCTTCCGTTTCATTATGAAAGCGTGCAACCATTTCTTTAGCAAACTCAATTTTAACATCACGTGGATTCAATCCATCACTCACTGCTTTTTTTATTTTCGATATCTCTTCCCCTGTTTTAAAACTTAACAAATCAATATATCGCCACATCAAATCATCTGATAACGACATCAGCTTACCGAAAATCATCCCCGCGGGTTCAGTGATACCTATGTAGTTGCCCAAGGACTTAGACATTTTTTTAACACCATCTAACCCTTCAATTAAAGGCGTCATCATCACAACTTGGGGTTCATGCCCATAATGCCGTTGCAACTCTCTCCCCATCAACAAATTGAATTTTTGATCCGTTCCACCACATTCAATGTCTGCTTGTAATGCCACAGAATCATACCCCTGAATTAACGGGTACAGAAACTCGTGAATAGCTATTGGCTGCCCACTTGAATATCGCTTCTGAAAATCATCTCGTTCTAACATACGAGCTACTGTCCCGGTTGCAGCTAGTCGAATTAAATCTGCTGCGCTCATGCCACCTAACCATTCTGAGTTAAACGCCACAATCGTTTTTTCAGGATCAAGAATTTTAAACGCTTGCTCTTGATAGGTTTTTGCATTTGCCGAAATTTGCTCTGAACTTAACGGGGCACGAGTGACATTTTTCCCAGTTGGATCCCCAATCATCGCCGTAAAATCACCTATCAAAAAAATAACTTGATGCCCTAATTGTTGAAATTGGCGTAGCTTATTAAGCAATACAGTATGTCCCAAATGAATATCCGGTGCTGTTGGGTCAAATCCCGCCTTTATTCTAAGAGGAATGCCCTTTTGCAATTTTTTTTCTAATTCATCCACCGGCAATATTTCCTCACAGCCACGAATTAAATCTTGACTGACACGAACTGAATCTTGCTGACCAACAGAGTGAACACTATTTTTACTTTTAAGTTTATTTTCAAGGATCATGGGAGTAAAACCTTTTTTTTGATTGACCTAACTTCTTGCAACAGGTATCTTAGCCCGGATAAATACTTCCCGCTACAAGTTTACAACCCATCTATCAGAGATATTATATATCTGATGGCAGTAAAGGCTAAAAATGGATCAACAACGTAACCTAACTACTAAATTCTCTACGCATCCATTGATATTATGGGGCCTTGTTGCGCTATTTTTTATTTTATTATCATCAAGTTATGTCATGGTGCGATCTCATTATCATAAAAAATCAAATTATATTAAACAAATGGTTGAATTGCCATCCATTGACGATGATGGCGAACCCACTCAACCGGAAGAAGACGATGGTGGCTGGAAAACGGTTACAACTCAACCTGGCGATACTCTAGGACGCTTATTTAATCAATCAGGACTCAGTCAACAAACGCTTCAAGCGGTCTTGCACGACAATCCTTATGCAAAAAATTTAACAAACATCAAACCCAGTCAGCAGATACAATTTTTAATACAAGATCAAATTTTAGAAAAAATCATGTTTCCTTTAAATCAAACGGAGTTTTTGATTGTATCTCACCAAAATGGACAATATCATACCAAAATTAAAGCTCGAGCCATGGATAGTCATGAAGAGTACGTAACGGCTACCGTTCGCGGATCATTATTTGGAACGGCCCAAAATATGAAAATTCCTTATAAATTGATTCAACAAATGATTGAGATTTTTAACTGGGAAATTGATTTTTCAAAAGACATTCGAAGTGGTGATCAGTTCAGTATTTTGTATAAAGCATTTTATGTTGACGACACCTTAGTGAGTACAGGTGAGATTCTTGCGGTAACTTATACCGCCAAAGATGCAACACATCAAGCAATACGTCACATCAACGAAAATGGTGATCAGGACTATTTTACACCCGAAGGTACCAGTTTGAAAAAGGCATTTTCAAGATATCCTTTGAAGTTCAGCCACATTAGTTCAACCTTCAGCACATCAAGGCATCACCCTATTTTACATTACAGTCGACCACATAAAGGCGTCGATTTGGCCGCTCCCATCGGCACACCCATTCATGCCACGGGGGATGGTCGCATTCAGATTATTGGACGACAAAATGATTATGGCAACATGATTAAACTGGTTCATAACAGAACCTATTCATCCATTTATGGTCACCTATTAAAATTTCAAAAAGGATTGTCCAGAGGAGATTATGTAAAACGTGGTCAGATTATTGGATACGTAGGGCAAAGCGGCTTGGCAACAGGCCCTCATTGTCATTATGAATTTCACGTCAATCAGCAACCTAAAAATCCAACAACGATTAAATTACCTCGTTCAGCTTCTGTTTCTGGACGTGAAAAAATTGCGTTTCATTTGAAAGCTAATCGACTTTTGGCAAGCCTGAAACTGTATGAAGCCGGAAATCTTGCCGATGCAAAAAATAAACGTTCAACCAACACGGGCTAATTATGATTGGTGCAATTAGTTTAAATATTTCTCTTGCTCTCTATTTAATAGTCTATATCCCGCAAATAATACACAATCGTAATAACAAATATCTTCAAAATCTTAGCATCAGCATGCATTTTATTTTATACATTAGCTACTGCCTTGATTTGATCTACGGATTTTCGAGTCATCTGCAATGGCAATACAAAACCGTTTCCGCAGTTGGACTGGTTTTGTTAATCATTCAACATTTACAAATTACGAACCATCTAAAACAGGGAAACCAATTGCGCCTAGCAACCGGCTATATTCTGTTTCTATTGGTTACCATCACCTTCATCAGTTGTTTTTTGTTCACAGAACAGTTTGATGTTTCTCAAAACACCATTTTAGCAATCGGTTATCTATCCCGCATTCTCTTTGTAATGTACACACTCCCTCAAATTATAAAAAACAGAACACAAGCCTCAGCGAACGCCATCAGTATTAATTTTCTGCATATTAATTTAGTCTTGGCAATATTAGATACGATTTCTGCCTGGAGTTTGGACTGGGGCTGGCCCAACAAATTATCCGCTCCTATCACTGCATCACTCATGCTGATTTTATTGATGCAAAACAAAAACCCTAATCAAGTGCTCACGAATTGAATTTAAGAAAAATGGGTAACCGCGCCGTAACTCATAGTAGGTACGTCATCCAGAGCGCAGTCTTTTTGCACGAAGGATCTCATTGGACTTTGGACAAAAAGACTACGCTCTGGATGTGGATAACATCAAGCAAAAAGATAACGACAAATACATAATGAGGCGATCACCCCTGCTAGATCGGCCAATAACCCTGCGGGGATAGCATGTCGTGTGTGGCGAATATTCACCGCTCCAAAATACACGGCTACCACATAAAACGTCGTTTCCGTGCTGCCCATCATGGTGGCAGCGGTCTGTGCAATAAATGAATTACCACCAAATTGATGCATCAAATCAGCCATGACTCCGTTCGCAGCGCTACCAGAAAACGGTCGAATTAAAGCCAAGGGTAGCAATTCAGATGGCATACCAATGGCTGTCAACACAGGAGCCAAAGCCCTTGACAGTAATTCGAAAAAACCTGAGGCGCGCAACATACCGATGGCTACCATCATTGCAACTAAGTAAGGAATCAAACCCACACTAATTTCAAATCCTTCTTTTGCACCGACAATAAACGCATCGAAGACATTGATTTTTTTTATAGCGGCATACAAAGGAATTCCGACGACAAATGTCAAAAACAATAGGTTTGACATTTGATTGGTAATATTACTCATAAATTATCCGCTTGTTTTAATCGATACAAAGGCAGTGTAGCTAACTGCTTCACAGCCACAATGGCCACAACAGTCGAAATGCTCGTTGCAACTAATGAACTAAAAATCACACTACTGGGGTGAATGGCACCGTTTGCGGCGAGATAGGCGATTGCGGTTGCAGGAATCAACTGGACACTTGACGTATTAATTGCTAAAAACGTACACATGGCATTGCTGGCTGTGTTCACATGATTATTCAGACGCTGTAATTCTTTCATAGCTTGCAAACCAAACGGCGTCGCTGCATTTGCCATTCCAAGCATATTAGCAGCAATGTTCATAACCATAGCACCCATGGCCGGATCATCGACAGGAACTTCTGGAAAGAGCCTGCGCATGACGGGTTGCAATAGTCGCGCAATCAATTTAATCAATCCAGACTCAGACGCTATCCGCATGATTCCAAGCCACAAGGCCATAACAGCGGTGAGCCCAATTGCCAATTCAAAACCAAATTTGGCTGAATCCGTCACCGCGTTAACCACCTGATCAAGTCGCCCTTCTATAAAACCCACAATGACTGCAATAAAAAGCATGGATAACCAGATAATATTTAACATTCTCGCTCCTCTCTCTCAATTTGGGCTTGAGTTGTATCCTCACGCGGGATAACATCCAATCAAAACATACTACTCTTGGTTTTTCAATGTTACGGGATATTCTAATCATTTGTTTTCTTTTTATACCTTTTCAAACGAATTCATATGACGCACATTACCCAAGATGTGATCAAACAAATCTGTATATCAATGCACTGTATAAGCATCTACCGAAAATTCCAACAACGAGTATCAGCGCGCGCATCGCTTACATCAGCAAACAATTTCTTGGAAAACCTTATGCTCTGAGTGCATTAGGTGAGGGTTCTCAAGGTTATTTCGATCAAGCACCGTTATATCGTACCGATGCCTTTGATTGTGAAACGTATGTTGATACCGTATTAGCATTGGCATTTGCGAATAACTTACCCACGTTCAAGCAATGTATTCAAAACATTCGCTACCGAAAGGGTCATATTGCATTCATTGATCGCAATCATTTTACCTGCCTTGACTGGAACCAAAATAATCAAAAGCAAGGTTTATTACGAGATATCACCACCACCATTCATGACAAAAATAATAAATCCATCGCGGTTATTGCTCAAGCGTGGATTAACAAATCAAGTTGGTACAATCATTTTTCAAGTAACCGTATTCGCATACGCCACCCCAGCTCCGTGGAAACATCGAAGCGTCTTCGTTTATTACAACAAAAAGGACAAGCACTACCCACGACGCACTCGTCGATTCCTTATATACCACTTACTGCATTATTCGACCACGCAGGGCACGCCAATCATGAGGTTCTGAAACAAATTCCTAATGGAGCCATTATTGAAATAATTCGTCCCAATTGGGATTTGAGCAAAGAAATAGGGACTCACCTCAATGTATCACACTTAGGATTTGCTATTTGGGAAAACAAAAAATTAATGTTTCTACAAGCCTCGTCAACGGAGCAAAAAGTTGTGCAAATACCATTGATCGAATACCTTCGGAAAACGTTAACAAGTCCTACCATCAAAGGCATTAATATTCAGATTGCAATGAAATCCATTGCGAAATCAAAATGAATCCTGAATAATAAGACAACGCTTTTACAGGAGTTGTGATGTCGGTCAAGAATACGGTTAAACGCATGTATTGGGGATGGATGATGCTCATCAGTCTGTTCGCCTTGACGTTAAGCGCATGCAATCACCCCCCATATAATGACTTTAAAAAAGATCCACCTAATGGCAAACGCGTTGGCTATGGGTATGCTGTGGGCGCAGTCGTAGGAGCAGCGCTCGGTGCAACATTTATCGGAACCATGGTTGGTGGTTCAACGATTGCTGTCATGAGTTATTACAAAACCAATAAAAGTGCGCTTCTTAATAACTTAAGAAAACAAGACATTCAATTTATCCAGTATGGCGATACCATGACCCTTATCGTACCGACGGATCATTATTTTATGTTTAATAGTGCTCAATTAAATAGTATCTGCTTCATGGGGCTTAACAACATCGTACGTTTACTTGAGTATTACCCCAAGAGCCGTATTTATGTTGCTGGGTTCACCGATAACATCGGTACTAGACGTCATAAGAATAAATTATCTCAAGCTCAAGCTGAAACTATGTTGGGTTTCCTGTGGGCACATGGTATTCCGGCAGAATTATTAATTGCTCAAGGTTATGGTGATCGTTACTCCATAGGAGATAATCGCCTTATACGCGGCAGCGCCTTTAACCGCCGAATTGAAATACAATGGTCTGCCTTACCTGCCGGATCAGAACAAGCATCACCTATGTCACCCATGCAGGGTCCCATGAAATGATACAAATCTCACCCCGTAGAAAGGAACGGCCCTATTTGGCGCATCTTGAACGTAACTGGAGTTTGGACAAACCTCGATCTAATACGAGCCCGTGACCGTGGGCGTGCCCGAGCCCGCCCGAACCCGTTTAATCTGATTAGCTGGTAGAGTCAACCAGTCGCCCAGTCAACCCCCCATTTAGAACCCATCGTGCCCTATTAAGGCAATAGGCTCAAGACAATCTCGTTACATGCTTATACCTTATCAATCAGAACAATCGGTGTATTATTTTTGCAGTTGGTAGCGGGTGTTTTTTTACGTACAGGTCGAATTTGTTCCAGTCAAACGATTTCCGCTGACTTCGCCTGTTGAGCCATTTGAACAGTATTTTCTTGGCTTCATACAGAAATTTTGACACCATTTTGCAATTGAAACTTACGCCATAGTACTGCACATGCCCTCTCAATTTGGCACAAAATGTTTTCCATATTTCACCAAGTGGAATGTGGTTTCTTACCTTTTTCGCCCAGGCCGTCACAGTGTTCAGTTTAGACCTGAACCGCTTACCACTCGTTTTTAATTTGGGGACGGTTCCCCCCTTGAGTGTTTTGCCTAGATAAAATCTAAATCCCAAAAATTCAAATGATCCTTGTTTAGGGATCTCAAATTTAATAATATACCCATAACGGCAGAGTGTAGGGTGGGCAAAGCGGTAGCGTGCCCACCCGTTCGGAGCCGGCATGGTGGGCACGCTTCGTTTTGCCCACCTACTTCACACAGTGACAACCGGATAGGCAGGAAAAATTCTAACGTCCCATTTTGGTAAATTTGAAGAGCGCTTAATTTTAGATTGATATTGCGCCATTTCTTTCTTGGTAAGCGAAATTCCTT
>JAUYQG010000058.1 GCA_030695645.1 Legionellaceae bacterium | reverse complement strand
TTTCTATCTCTTAAAGCACTCAATCTCTCAAAGCGCCCACACAGTTTGTCTTCTTCATATTCTTAATTAACTCGCCCCGAAGGCGTGCTGCGTATTCTACTCATCTGAGTTTGTATGTCAAACACTTTTTCATGTTTTTTTTGAATTCAATGGATTTTGTAACTGATCACCCAGCAGTTACTTTAAATACCCTCATTTCTCTGGTAATAATCGTATTTTTATTTTACAATTGTATGATTTATCATGAAGATAATGGATTATGAATTCAAAAGATGACTTTAATGATTCCTCCGATGAGGAAATTAACTTAATTACTAAAGAATCAGATTCTAAGCAAAGGGCACGGAAAAAATTGGTTATCACTATACCTTCAGCATCTAATCGAAGAAGTGGTCAAACAATTGGAACAAACTCTTTGTTTAGTAGAGATTCATCAAAATCACCAACTACCAATATGACCACTTACAAAGATCCCGGTATAACAACCCACCTCAATTCAGATGACAAAAAAAATGAGAATGAGCCTGAGGAAGAATCGTGTGTTGATGACAATGGCGGCGGATACAAATCATCGTAATTTAACCTCAGTGCGGAATTTTGGCGCTGTATGTCGACACTCAGAAAACGGTTAGGGCTGAGTGCAAATCATAACGATAAAATGTCATATCGTATTTGTTTTTTTCATCGGATGGTTTAGTCAATAGTTCTGTTGCTACCCAACGCTCTGGATCTAACTCAGGGAAATGGACATCTGCCTCAAATTGATGATGAATCAAAGTAATATAAATACGCTGAGACACGAGTAGGCTTTGCTGGAACAACGTCTCTCCACCTATTATCATCACCTCAGGAGCATCTTTTACTAAAAATAAGGCGTCTTCTAAGGAATGCACCACAGTAACACCTGCAATTTTTCGACTTTGCCGGCTCAAAACAATATTCAAACGTCCTGGCAGCGGTTTACCAATGGACAAGTACGTATTGTGACCCATAATAATGGGTTTGCCCATCGTTACTTCTTTGAAATGTTTTAAATCCGCAGGTAAATGGCACAGTAAAGCGTTCTGCTTGCCAATTCCTCGTTTTTTATCCATAGCTAAAATTAAACTAATGATTGGCATGATCTGTTCCTCACCATATTGCCAGCCAAATCAACCGCAGCGATAAGACTACTCGACTCAGCGAAACCCGTTCCGGCCAAATCAAGTGCTGTGCCATGATCAACTGACGTACGAATTATAGGTAACCCCAGAGTAACATTCACTGCGTGCCCAAAATCTGCGTATTTAATCACGGGTAATCCCTGATCATGATACATAGCAACAAATGCATCACACGACTGCCCATTTTTTGTTGTAAACATAGTATCAGCAGGAAATGGTCCTTGAATATTCATACCCGTTTTTTTAAGTTTTAATAATGTCGGAATAATCACATCAATCTCTTCATGTCCGAGATAGCCATCCTCTCCGGCATGTGGGTTTAAGCCCGCGACATAGATAGCGGGCTTAGCGATCCCAAAATTCTGCTGCAATGCAGCATGTAATGTCATGAGTACATTCGTTAAAACATCTGGAGTAATGGCTGAAGCAACGTCCTTCAGTGGCAGGTGAGTGGTTACTAATGCTACTCGCATTGCTGAACATGCTAACATCATGACAACAGCGTTTGCATGACAGTACCTCGCAAAAAACTCAGTGTGCCCTGTAAAGGCTATTCCAGCTTTATTGATTATCGCTTTATGTACAGGAGCTGTAACCAAAGCCGAAAACTCTCCAGCCAAGCAACGTTCAGCAGATGTTGTAAGCAGCTGCATCACATAAGTTGCGTTTTTTGGGTTCAGTTGACCCGCGATCGGCGTTTCCACACAAGGAACAGATAAAACCGTCACATATTTTGGAGAGCTTACAGGCACAGTTCCAGGATGGTAATCATGAAATACCCGTTCGATGCCTATCTGTTTCGCTCGCGCTTGCAGTAGAGATTTATCACCCAAGACCACAATGGGTAGCGAATGACCTGCTAATTGCAAACACAAATCAGGTCCTATACCAGCTGGTTCACCGCTGCTAACCAATAACGGTTTCATGCCAATTTCTTATCTTGTATATTAACATATGATTGAGTACGTATATGCTGCTGCCAATTCTGTACGGCTTCATTAAATTTACGTTGTTGTAAAAACAACCGAACTTGTTGGCGTTTAAAGGCATCCGAATCATCGATTTGCTTACGTTCTAATACTTCGATCAAATGCCAACCAAATTGAGATTTCACGGGTTTACTGATCACATGCAATGGTAATTCATTCATAGCATCCGCAAATGGCTTGACGAGCTCTTCTGGCACAACCCATCCTAAATCGCCACCTTTCACCGCACTCGTAGCATCCAAAGAATACTGCTTCGCCATTAAACCAAAATCTTTACCCGACTTGAGTTGTTCATACAAACTATTGACTTGTTTGACGGCCTCAGCATCCGTCATATTCACATCTTGTTTTAATAAAATATGACGGACATGTGTTTTTGTCACTTCGTGCTGTTCTTTGTTTTCATTAACAGAAACCAACTTAATCAACTGAAATCCGTTACCGGTCCGTATTGGGCCAGAGACTTCGCCTACCTTCATCTTTACGACTTGATTAGCAAATATTTCAGGCAATTCTGCCAAATGGCGATCACCTAGGTCACCGCCTTCTAGCGCATACTCATCGCTGGATTCCGCAATGGCCAAAAGACTGAAGTCTTCACCTTTTTGAATTTTCGTTAATAATGCATTGGTTTTTTGGCGAGCTTTGTTAATTTGTTGTGTTGTGGGTTCCTCTGGCAACGGAATCACTATGTTTTGCACATGGAAAATTTGATTCGTTTTTTCCTCGGTTGCTGCTGTTTTTAGATAATCGTCCACCTGCTGTGAGGTTACTTCCATATCTTTACCAATGACTTTTTGCTGCATCCTAGCAATCAACATTTCTTTACGAAGGTTTTCACGGTACATGTCCCAGCTCATACCTTGCTTACTTAATGCCTCTCGTAACTGAGTTAATGTTAATTTATTATCATCAGCAATTTTAGCAATGGTGGCATCCAATTCAACCGCATCGACTGTAACATCATTGTTTTTTGCCAGCTGCAACTGCAAATCAACATCAATTAAATGTTGCAGCACTTGCTTACGTAACACCTCGTCTGATGGAATTTGTACGTTTTTAGCAGTCAGTTGTTGACGTAAAAGACTCAACTGGGTGTCCAGCTCACTTTGCGTAATCACATCATCATTAACCACGGCCACCACTTTATCCAATGTTTCCACCGGCTCAGCCGATGCCCATGTTGGTAATAACATAATCAATAGCCATATTCGCATTCGCATACTACAATCCTCTTGAGAGCGTGTCTAACGTCCGAAAATATTCGGATACCCTGGTAAAAAACTTTGTATTGTACTAGCCGGATCACTATTTGCCACTGACCCAAGCCCTTTCAACAGTATTTGAAAATACACATTATTATTATATTCTGGTTTCAACGAATCGATACCTATACTTTGGAACGTACGTCCACCCAGTAATCGAGCAGCCCAGCAACATGAATCATATTGCACTCCAAAAAAAGTCATCATGTCGTATTGTTTGCTAATATTATAACTATAAACGCCCAAAGTACTCCATTTTTCATTCAGTGGCCAAGCATAACTCGCCGTTGCTTGATGAAGTGCATTATCTTGGACCCCAATCTGTGGGTCCACAAACACATTTCCGCTCACGATGTAATTATAGCCAAAACTTAAAATACGATTCGGTGTCGGTTGATAATGTAAATTCAAATTTCCATTATTTGTGGCATGTGCATAGACATCCCATACATAGTCCGCACTAGCCATCCAAGCGGGGCTCAATGCATACGCTGCCTTTGACGCAATAGGCGAGTACTCGGCAACGGGAGAAACATAACCTAAAAATAACGGATCATCAACGCAGTCGCCGTCTACACTATAACACAATTGTACGCGGCGATCCGAGAAATACCGAATTTGCCCTACGGTTAAACTTGCTAGCTCCCGCCCCGTATTCGACGATATCCATCGTGACGTTGCGGCATAGGCAACCTGGTTAGCATCACCAACGCGATCAATACCAGAAAAACGATTATCTCGAAATAATTGATCCGTATTAAAAATCATGTAGGCTGAGTCAAATGCTGGAATCTGACTTTGATTCTGATAAGGCACATTGAGATAATATAATCTCGGCTCCAAAGTCTGTGTCAAAGAATCATCAAAAATCGAAGTACGGCGTTCAAAGGTTAAACCACTATCCACACTATAACGAGGAATCGTACGATTAAATGTTAGGGATTGATGTGAGATCCCATTCGCCACAGGAAGGCCATACGTTAGATTATAATTATTTTCAACGAGTTGAACTTGGGGAGTAAAATACCCCCATGGCTTCATGTGCACAAAGGATAAAACGGGATTTAAATGATATCTTGGACCTTGTGGTTGAGTGACCTCTCTCCCAGTCCACTGAAAATAATCAAATTGTCCCAACATTTTAACGTTCGCATGTAATGGCAAATCATAATAATTCCCCAGCGCAGACAACTGCGGTACGCGCTCATATATATTTGCTACCTCGGATTGATTAATCGGGTGCAACGTTTGATAACGTTGCAACATACCATTAAATAGCCAATGATCAGTGGTGTAACTCAAATCACCCTGACGTAATAACTGATTTTCTGTCGAAACGGCCAAATTCGTGCTGAAGTCTTGTAAATAGTAATCATCCGATACTTGTTGATAGTTGACGTTCATGTGTAAGTTGTTGGTAATACGTGTGTTTTCATGCAACATCACCGACCATCGATTATTTGACATCCCCTGTAAAGCAGGAAATTCGTCGCGGTGCTTAATCAAAAACGAGTTAAACGCCGTATCTTTTGGTAAAAAATTACCCCCCACAATACCTGAAGAGTGCTCAGTTAAAAATCGGGCATTTCCACCCAACATCAATCCTCGTAATGTATACACATGAGGAACAACCGTTGCGTCAAAATTAGGAGCGATATTGAAATAATAAGGAAATGCGTAATCAAAACCACTGACATTGGAATAGCCAAATAATGGCATTAAAAAACCTGACTTGCGTGCTCTTGACGTGGGGAAACTCAAATAAGGTGTGTACAGCAACGGAACATCCGCTACTCGCAGTAGCGCATTTCGTGCCACACCGGTTGCTTTGGCATTATCCAAAGTAATCTCACTGGCGTCCACTTGCCACGCTCTATCTTGTGGTGAGCAGGTCGTGTACGTTGCTTTGCGCAGCAACAAATTCTGATTAGCGAAACGCTGAATCCAATTAGCTCTCCCCCACGCCGGTAGCGATGCTCCTACACGTTGAGTATTAAAGCGATATACTACATTTTCTACAAAACCTGATTTATCCCGTGGGTCAATCGTGGCTTTTTTGGCAATCATCAATCGATCTTGTTCAAGATAATGGACATTATCTAACAACTCAATTCGAGTAATTTCTTTTGTTTTGGCATCACGATAAACATTCGCTGTTTGTGCCGTAATCACACGCTGTGTTTGTCTAACTTCCACATCTCCCATTAACTGCGAACGTCCCTCAGGATATGCGGATATTTTATTCGCTCGAATTTGAATTTCATCCGGATCGTCAAGAGGTGCTATGGTTAATGGCTTATATGAACCTTGGCAATAGGCATCGCTGGAGTTAGCTTCCCAACCAATGCATTGTGCTATTTTAGAACGTAAAATGCCGCTGAGCGGCGTGTCTTTCGCAATGACACAAGCCCGGACTGGTTCAATAGTCACTGTATCGGCATGCGCTGAGGAGTAATAAATTACGCTCATTGCTAGCCCTATGACTACACACCCTAGACCTATTAACGTATAATACGATTTTATTTTTGCCACAACATGTCAATACCCTTGAATAAGGGCAGGAAGTATACCATGCATATACGAGAAAACGCACTTAAGGATTGGTTAACCACATTATTTCCCGATACGGCCTTTACAGTGAGCTCATTAACCGGTGATGCTAGCTTCAGACGTTACTACCGTCTACATACTGCCAATACAACACAAATTATCATGGACACTCCACCTGACAAAATAGCGTTAGAGCCCTTTATTCAAATTGGTCAATTTCTTCGAAATAAGGGGTTTACTACACCCATTGTTCATGCGATTGACTACACGCACGGATTTGTTTTACTGAGTGATTTTGGTGATGATCTTTTTTTACAAGTCATTTCATCCCATGATGCCGATGCACTCTATAAATCAGCATTAAAAATCCTGGCACAGATGCAACTCTGTTCAACTGAAGAACTTAACCTTGCAACCTTTGATAAACCATTCATGCTGAATGAATTATCTTTGTTTCAAGATTGGTTCCTGGAACGATATCTTGGTTTGACACTAGAGCCCAACGAAAAGCAAATTCTCCATGATACCTATGATTGGCTAACTGATATGATTTCCAATCAACCCAAAGTATTTGTCCACCGGGATTATCATTCTCGTAATATCATGTTAGTTCCGCGATCACCCCCCCTGATCGGCAGCTTTTCCACAGAATCGATGGATCGTGCGAATAAGTCACGAGAGGCCGGAACCGAGCAATTACCTTTGAATTTGGGCATTATCGATTTTCAAGATGCCATGCTTGGACCTTTCACGTACGACGTAGTATCTCTGCTAAAGGATTGTTATATACAATGGCCAAGTAAGCAAGTAACACTCTGGTTAACTTATTTTTACGAACAATTAGCGGTGTCCACTTACTCATTGACGGATTTTAAACAAGCATTTGACCTCTGTGGATTGCAACGTCATATACGAGTGCTCGGTACTTTTTGTCGCTTATTTTTGCGTGATAACAAACCAAATTATTTACAAGATTTACCACTAACATTTCACTACATGATGACCTGTCTTGAACGTTATGACGAATTGCAACTTTTTCATGCTCTCATATTAAACCGCGTACAACCCACTTTTTTGAGTAAAATAGAATGAAGACTGCCATGATTTTAGCTGCTGGGCGTGGGGAGCGTTTAAAGCCCTTAACCGATTTTTGTCCAAAAGCACTATGTGCCATTCAAAACACACCTTTAATTGAGCATCATTTAATCAAGTTAGCTCGGGCTGGTTTTCTGCGGGTGATTATTAATCATGCGTACCTAGGTGGAAAAATTCGTCAATATCTTGGACAAGGCGAGCAATTTGGCTTGGAAATCATGTACTCCCCTGAACCACCTGGGGGTCTTGAAACAGGAGGTGGTATTGTAAATGCACTTTCTCTCTTGGGAAATGAGCCGTTTATTACCATTAATGCTGACATTTTCACTAATTATGATTTTTCTTTACTGAAATCTCCTAAGTCCAGTCTTGCGCATGTGGTCCTTGTTAACAAACCAACTTATAGCGAATCAGGCGACTTTGGACTTTCAAGTACGCATTTTATCCATAATATTGAAAAGAAATATACTTTTTCAGGTATTGCCTATTATCACCCTGAAGTCTTTAAGACCTACAAACCAGGACGTTACTCAATGGGTCCATTACTCCGAAGTATGGCAGCCAATAACCAAGTATCCGGTGAAATTCACGCGGGAACCTGGTTTGACATTGGTTCAATCGAGCGATTGCGATTAGCTGAAGAAAGTACAGCCACTATGAGGGAGTGTCAAAACAGCAATTCCCACCATTAAAAAATTCCTGAAACTCCCCCGTCATGGCACTCTGGAACTTGCTACGAGCTTGTGGTGACAATGGCTTGGGATCGAAAATCAACCCGCAGCTCCTGGTCCAGTATCTGGTTCGGGAGTTTCACCCTGAGACGCTTTCGGCTCTGTAGTTTCTACTGTTTTTGCTGCCATAGTAGAAGAGGACCCTACTTCTGGCATCGCTTCTGGTGTCGGCTTTGTTTGACGTTGCCTAACTTCTAATCCAAACGACTTATCTTGCTTTTTCATCACGACACCCAATCCCTTAACCGGATCATTAAGTAATGCCGACACGGTTTGTGGATCAGCTAAAGTAGGCTTACCCTCTTTATCCAATTGATCTGTTTTAAATATAACACCCTGTTTACTAATCATGTTATTGCTCACTAACCACGAATGAAACGTTTGATCAATCACTGCAATTGCCTTTTTATCCTGCTCATTCTTTGCCTCCAAGGGTATACCATTGCTCATGCAACCACGGACAAACTCGGATCGTTCATTAATATTATAAAACATGACAACATTACTGAGTTTTTCGGCACGCTCAGTTTCACTCAGCTCTAACAGTGCTTTTTGCGCCAACGAGTCTTGGAAGGTGAAATAACCTGGTTTCAACATGTCCAACTCGTCTGGAGTAATACTACCATCATGAATCATCTCGAGAAGTACCGCTCTCTTTTGTGCAATGTATTCAGCCGTCAATATACTATCATTGGCAGCCGTCATGGCAATTTCAGAGGCATTTACTGTACCTCTTTTCGGTTTTGCATCGAGTATTTTTTTGCCATACTCCAAGCAATTTAGATTATCGCCTGCTGTTTTAAGGTATGCAGCAACAGCACTATCACTTGCAATAACCGTCTTACCATGTTCAATTATATCCGGCATGATTCATTCTCACTATCAATAAACACAGGTACTACACTGCTATAAACGTCTTCTTTTCAACCGATTCTAATGAAAACTCATCCACCTGAATCGCATCCCATCTGGCTTGTTCAACAGCCATTAATGCTTCCAGCTCATCTTGTTGTAATTCACCGTTCTGAACTTTTAACTGAAGTTGCTCCTCAAGTTCATTTAATTTACAGCGAGGTAATTTACCTGTTTTTTCATATAAGTCATGGTGTTGGATAATCAAAGCCAAGGCGTGTTCCATTCTATCCATAGGCTGATTGATATCACCGCTTAAGTACAGCGATTCAACCAGCATCGTTCGGTATTCATTAGGTTGCATCATAACATCAGCTAATTGGTGATCTAATTTATCGCTAGTGCAGCGCATAGTTTGTCCAAATGGAAAAGCCAAAAAACGAACCAAACCACCTAAACTACGCGAAGGAAAATTGTGGCATAGGTCAATCATAGCTTTTTGCGCATGATAATAACAATACGTCACTGCCCACCGAGCATGGGTGGTTTGATCAACATGCTCCTCTTGCTCTTTGGCATATCGTAGTGTTGCCATCGCCACATAAAGATAGGACATACCATCCGCAAGTCTAGCCGACAATCGTTCTTTACGTTTTAACGAGCCGCCTAAATACATCAATGACAAATCAGCTAACCATGCAAACGCATAACTTAATCTCGCTAAACGTTTATATTCTGATTTTAACTTACTGTCCGGTACAGTAATAAAAAATCCGCCTGTCCAAGCAGTACAAACCATCTTTGCAAAATTTTGCATAAAATAGGAAATATGTTTCCAAATCAACTGTCCAAAGGCCGCTTTATCGTCCTGCCTTATTGCATTCAATTCATCTCTTACAAATGGATGACAGGCTATCGAACCCTGACCAAAAATCAATAAATTTCGGGACATAATATTAGCGCCCTCAACGGTAACAAATATTGGAATACTGGTATAATAATTGGCAAGATAATTACGAGGACCTAATACCACAGCACGTCCACCGTGCACATCCATGGCATCATTAATGGTAATCCGCGCCAACTCCGTATTAAAATATTTGGTTAAAGCTGACGCTACCGATGGTTTTTTACCTTCATTAACTGCCGCTAACGTGAGTAATCGTGTGGCATTTAATGCATAGTTTAATCCCGCAATTTCCGCTAATTTTTCCTCAACTCCCTCAAACTGACCAATTTCCACATTAAATTGTCGACGAATCCGAGAAAATGCTCCGGAAGTCAGATAAGCCACACCCGACGATGCGGCACTTAGTGCCGGCAAAGAAATAGAACGACCAATCGACAAACATTCAACTAACATTTCCCAACCGTGACCTGCTTTTTTTTGTCCACCGATAATGCTTGTTATCGGTGCAAAAATATCATCACCACGGATAGTACCATTCATAAATGGCTGTTGAGCAAGTAAATGTCGATTGCCTATTATGAGGTTTTTAGTATCACGTGATATCAATAAACAGGTAATACCCTCTTCGCCTACTCCCTTTAACAGGCCATCTGGATCTTTCAAGTTCACAGCAAGACCCAGCAATGTTGCAACAGGCGCTAAGGTTATCCATCGTTTACTTAAACTGATATTCAGTCCCAAGACGAGCTTGCCATCTATCTTTTTCTCAATCACCACCGCTTCCGATTTAAGTGAAGTAGCATCACTACCCGCTTCGGGTTCGGTTAATGCGAAACAAGGAATATCAATCCCTTTAGCTAATCGTGGTAGGAAATGCTTTTTTTGTTCATTGGTTCCATAATGGACCAACAACTCACCTGGCCCTAATGAATTGGGAACCATAACCGTCACAGCAGCCGTGCCAGAACGACTGGCAATTTTCATCACAATATCAGAATGCGCTCGTGCCGAAAATCCCTTCCCGCCATACGCTTTCGGAATAACTAAACCAAAGAAACCATTCGTCTTAAGATAATCCCACACCGACTTCGGTAAATCATGATCTTGTGCAATTGCCCACTCATCCAGCATCCCGCATAATATTTGTGTTTCGTTATCTAAAAAAGCGTGCTCTTCGCTACTTAATTCCGTGTGAATACTCGCTAATCGTGTCCAATCTGGCTTCCCTCTGAAAATATCTTGCTCAAGCCACGTATCACCAGCATTCAATGCAATTTCTTCTGTTTTTGACAACTTAGGAATGGATTTCGCCACGTATTTGAATAAAAAATCACTGATTGTTTGTTGTGCTGAATCAACTCGCTGGATAATAATCACGGCAATAATAGCAAACCACAATGGCAAACCTAAAAACCATGGAAAACCAACTGAAAAGGTTGCAACAATAAGATATAGAACACTAACGATATTCCACGTCTGGGGGCTTATCCCACGATAAAGTACAATTAAGGTAAAAATAAGATATATAAAAAATAAAGTAAAAGCCATGCCATCCCTTCCTTATTCAAACGATACAATTGCCAAAACCAATTTCCCCATCATATTGTGCGAGTTATCTAATACTAATCTATCGAACTTAGGATTGTGAGCATTCAAATAGGTGAACGACTCGGTTATGAGCACTTGGCGAAATAAAGGCTCAGGGTATTCATTCATTTGAACAAGCACAAAATCACCATCTTTCGGTTTAGCATACGCATCAAAAATAATAACACTTCCAATCGGGAATCGAGGCGACATAGCCTCGGTCTTTAATACGATACCATAAAATATCCCTCGATAGGGTAATATACATTTAATCGTGTGTTGGAGAATCTTATTTGACAATAACATGTCACTTACGCAGTAAATAGGCACATCGAGGGCTATACCCATCTCTCCACTCAATGACAATGCTCGATTTTCTTCATACATCGAGCCGACGCCCGTTCTAAGCCAAATCTCGCTAACATTTAACTGTTTTGCTAATAAAGGAAATTTACCCGCAGGTGGCGAACTTTGCCCATTAATCCATTTGCTGGCCCCGCGATGAGTTAGGCCTACCATTTCTGACAATAAACGAATACGCCCACGATTTTTGGGCGGAAAGCCTTCTTTATCAAGACAACTATTTAAACGCTCGGAAAACGAGCTGGATTTAACCATAATTTTTTACTGATATTCCAATGTAGCACTTGCAACATTATAACCGAAGGATGCAAAAATATCATAAAAAAAATAGTAACTACTCACTCCGTAGCAAGGAACGGCCATATTTGGCGCATCTTGAACGAAAACGATTTCGAAAAATGCTCATCCCGGCCTTCGCCGGGACAGGCCAAGCCCATGTATGCTGCGCTTTTTCGAAACCGTTTTCGTTCAACATGCACTCAAATCTGACCGTTCTCCGAGCGTCAACAGCATCCTCCGAGCAGTTACCCTTATCCATTGTCACTACTCACCACATTCACCGAAAAGCCATAGTTGACGCGTGCTGAACAGATGTGTTTGTTTTTAATATCCCATGATTAAAATAATCAAAAAAAGCACCATTTTGATCAAGGATCAACATATCGCCTTTGTTGCTAAAACTATGCACATAAGCTTTTAAACTACGATAAAATACAAAAAACTCTTTGTTTTGGTTAAAGGCATCCGCATAAATCGCCGCCGCCTTGGCCTGCCCTTGCGCTCGCATAGTTTGCCCCTGACTCAGTGCCGTGGCCAGCAAGATAGTGACTCGTGCGTCCGCCATTGCCTGAATCGCCTCTGCTTCGGCATGACCATCGGCGCGATGATGATTCGCTATTTTTTGCATATCGGCTCGCATACGTTGATAAATAGCGTTACTGGTATTGGCTGGTAACTCTATTCCTTTAATACGCACGTCAACTACATGAATACCCAACTGACTCGCTTGTTCTTCTGCTCGATCGCGCAATACATCCATCACATCATCTCGACCACCTGAGACCACATCTGAAATCGTACGCTTACCAAACTGCGCGCGCAACGACGTGTTCAACTGCTGCT
This sequence comes from Legionellaceae bacterium, assembly GCA_030695645.1. Classification (GTDB taxonomy): domain Bacteria; phylum Pseudomonadota; class Gammaproteobacteria; order Legionellales; family Legionellaceae; genus JAUYQG01. Next base: position 8,742 of record JAUYQG010000058.1, on the reverse strand, counting down.
CAAGAAGCGTTTCGGCTTTAAACTCATTTCCACCCGTCGCTTTGAAATACTGTGCCAGGTTCTCAATTCGCCATTTGACATAATAATCAACGATTACGTCTTTCTTCTCTTTCGTCACGATACGAGAGGATTTAATATCTAACGTCTGAATTCGTGTATCAAAAATACGCACACTTTCAATAAACGGCATTTTTACGTGCAGGCCAGGTGCTAAGATCATGACATTATGTGTCTTCGAATCATCCACCAAACGACCTAGCCGCAACAAGATGGCGTGTTGACCTTGTGAAATAGTAAACACGCACGCACCCCATAGGAGTAATACAAAGAATGCCACGACTCCTAACATGATTTTATTTACATTCATTGATCAGTTCTCCCCTCTTGCTCAGTGGGCCTCATGACGATACGGCCATCAAGCAACGCATTCTCTCCAGACTCATTATGACTCACCGAGCGAATACTTCCAGCGTCATCTTTTTTACTCACATTAAGTTCAGGAGGTTGTGATCCAATCAATTTGTCCAGGGGCAAATACAACATATTACCGGCTTTACCGTCCACAACAATTTTGGTGCTCTTACTCAAAACAGTTTGCATTGTATCCAAATACATACGCTCTTGCATCACGTAAGGAGAACGAACATACTCAGGCAGTAACGCTAAAAATTCAGCTGTATCCCCTTTTGCGCGCAACACCACTTGCTCTTCAAAGGCTTTCGCTTCTTCATAGATTCGCTTAGCATTTCCTTCAGCAATTGGAATAACACGAGCCGCATAGGCACCTGCTTGCTCTTTAAAACGCTTTTCATCTTCTTGTGCTTTAATCGCATCATCAAATGCATCTTGTACATTCTCGGGCGCTCGCGCAGGTTGTGGTGATACGTTTACAATAATAATACCCGTTTTATAACGCGCAAGAATTTTTACTAATGAATCTTGCACACTATTTCCCCAGGCATCTCGCCCCTCAGTAATCAACTGATCCAAGGTGGTTGTACCGACAACTTGCCGTAAAGCACTGGAGGTTGCCTGCTGTAAGCTTTCTTCAGCATCAGCCACATTAAATAAATAATCTTGCAAATCCCCGATACGGTACTGCACCGCAACAGCGACCGACACAAGATTTTCATCTTTAGTCAACATTTGAGCGGAGTAAGAATAATCAGAGACCCGATCCACATTCAAAACCACTTTTGAATAAACAAATCGTGCTATCCAATGAGGCCCCGGACCAACCGTTTTAATATATTTACCAAACCGCAAGACAGCTGCTTGCTCTGCAGGATCAATAATAAAAATACCGGAGAGAGCCCACAGGAGCACGGCGACAGCGCAAATCATCCCTACAAGGATTCCACCACCACTTGGATTGGGTTCAATAGGCGCCTTAGATCGCTGATTCGAAGCACGTGAGAATGTTTTTTTAAACTTAGCGTGCATCCGCTTCAATACCTCATCAAGATCCGGTGGTTGATTTTTACCACCCCAGGGATCCTTTTCTTTATCCGGCTCATTCCAGCCCATGCGTACTCCAGTGATTATAGAACGGATCAAAATGACGTTCCTATCCAAGAAAATAGAATTCTAGGGGGTCTGGTGCGTTTAAGCAAGTTTAAACTTCAAATCCCACACCCCATGTCCTAGTCGCTCACCTCGTTGTTCAAATTTTGTCAAGGGACGCGTGTCGGGTCGAGGTATAAATTGCCCATCAGGCTGCAGATTGCACAAAGCAGGTTCTGCCGATAACACAGCTTGCATGTGCCTAGCGTACTCCTGCCAATCTGTTGCGCAATGAATAAATCCACCTTTTTTGATTTTTGATACCAACAAACGTATAAAATCAGCTTGAATCAAACGTCGTTTATGATGTCGCTTTTTAGGCCAGGGATCAGGGAAAAAAATCTGCACACCTGCTAAAACGCTTCCTGAGATGCTTTGTTTAAAAACCTCCACAGCATCATAAGGAGCAATTTTAACATTGTGAATTCCGTGATCATGTAAATCAGCAGCCAAACTTCCTATTCCAGAACGGTGAACTTCTATGCCGATAAAGTTAACTTCGGGCTCTTGCATCGCCATCGTCAATAACGACGCACCCATACCGAAACCAATTTCAACGACAGTATCCGCTTCACGACCAAAAGCTGCTGCCAAATCCCAAGGCTCATTTGATAATGGTAATACATAATCCGAAAGCCACTGGTCAATCCCCTGCTGCTGACGAGGACTAACACGCCCTGCTCTCAGCACAAAACTTTTAATCGTTCGTTGCATATCACGCACCCTATGGCGAGGTCATCTGTTCTGGTTTAACAAACTCATCAAATTGCTGCGCTGTTAAAAACCCGAGTTTTATTCCAGCTTCTTTAAGCGATGACTCATCATGATGCGCTTTTTTAGCAATTTTAGCCGCTTTATCGTAACCGATATGTTGATTCAATGCCGTAACCAACATCAGCGAATGATGCAAGTAATAATCAATTACCTTGCGATTAGGTTCTAAACCTTCCACACAAAACGCTTGAAACGACGTACATGTATCGGATAACAAGTTAAGGGAGTGCAACACATTAAACACAATTACGGGCTTAAACACGTTCAACTCAAAATTACCTTGGCTGGCAGCAATAGCAACCGTAGTGTCATTTCCAATGACTTGCGCGCACACCATAGTCATAGCTTCTGCTTGTGTGGGATTTACTTTTCCGGGCATAATGGATGACCCAGGTTCATTCTCAGGCAACAGTAATTCACCAATACCGCAGCGTGGCCCTGACCCCAACCAACGTAAATCGTTGGCTATTTTCATAAGAGCACAAGCCAAGGCCTTTAATGCACTATGCGTCATCACCAAGGGTTCATGCGATGCAAGCGCCATAAACTTATTCGGAGCCGACACAAACGGTAGATGAGTCAGTTTCGCGATGTGCGTTGCTGCTTTCTCAGCAAATTCCGGATGAGTATTTAAACCAGTACCAACAGCCGTTCCACCCAGTGCCAATTCATATATTTCGGGTAAGACATAGTCAATCCGCGCCAAACACGCATCCAATTGTGCGACATAACCCGAAAACTCCTGACCCAGGGTCATAGGTACGGCATCTTGTAAATGCGTACGACCAATTTTTACTATCGAAGCAAATTCTGTCATTTTGGCAGCCAAACCATCCCGCAAGAGGCGAACGGCTGGAATTAGTTTGTGCTTTAAAGCAATAGCCACTGCCATATGCATGGCCGTTGGAAACGTATCATTAGAAGATTGTGACTTATTCACATCATCATTGGGGTGAATAGGTGATTTACTACCCATGATGCCACCGGCTATTTCAATGGCACGATTAGAAATCACTTCATTGACGTTCATATTCGTTTGAGTACCACTACCTGTTTGCCATACATGCAAAGGAAAATGCGCATCTAAGGCGCCAGAGCTCACTTCGTCTGCTGCTTTTACAATCAAATTCAGTTTATCTTCTGAAAGCTTTCCCAAGTCATGATTTGTGATTGCGGCCGCTTTTTTCAACAATCCTAGTGCATGAATCACCTCAATGGGCATGATGTCATGACCAATATTGAAATGATGCAATGAACGCTCAGTTTGAGCTCCCCAATATTTGTCAGCAGGTACGTCAATAGCACCCATACTATCGGTTTCAGATCGTATTTTTGTCATTTGTGTTTCCTTAGTAGATATTACAATTGGGCCTAAGCCTGAGCATTTTAACATAGGCTTAAACTTAGAAACACTATGCTGTATCATGATCACTTTAATCCGATGACAAGATTCCATGCGAACCATCCGTATTTATCAAGAAGGCACTTATTTACCGGGCCAAACGTTGACACTGTCCGAAGCCGCGAGCCAGCATGTTGGCTTAGTGTTACGCATGCAACCTAGCGAGCAACTTACATTATTCCGTGGCGACAATCATGAGTGTCTCGCAACCATACTCACTGTTAAGAAGCGTCAGGTAATGGTTCAAATTGATACCAATACTGAGATCAACCGCGAATCACCGCGCTCGATTCATCTCGCTCAAGCGATTTCCAAAGGGGATCGCATGGAATGGGTCATTCAAAAAGCAGTTGAATTGGGCGTGAGCAGCATTGCTCCCCTAGTGACCTCGCACTGCGTTGTTCGTCTCAACGTCGATAGAATGACGAAAAAACAAGCCCAATGGCAGGCAATCGCCATCTCTGCCTGTGAGCAATCCGGACGAAATCAGATACCAGTCATTCATCCGACATGCTCTTTAGACACTTATTTACAACAGTGTCAGGCAAGGTACAAATGGGTACTTTATCCGGACGCAGGAAAGTCTTGGCGCGACTATGCGAATTTACCCGGCGACATGGCTTTATTAATCGGCCCTGAAGGTGGACTAAGTGAATCCGAAATTAATCAAGCCATGACAAAACAATTCCAACCTCTATGTCTAGGACCACGAATTTTACGTACAGAAACGGCAGCCATCACGGCTATTAGTGTCTTACAAGCTGTGTATGGAGATATATAATCCTAGAAATTGGACTTTGGACAAAACCGCATGCAAAAAGACGCATGCAGTTCTGTCCAAATAATTTTAGATCTGTGATATTTACTGGTTACTACTGGATCCCGCCATCAAGCCGCGACGTAGTGTTGTACAAGATAAAATCATTTCTGCGCTCTAGGCGCAACATGCGAAGGATCTACTAGTGCAAGGATTATGATTGCAGCAGCACTTCTTTGCTACGCGCTCGTTTAAGGATGGAGTCACCCCAGCTTTTGGCTTAGCAGCATCGGCGTATAAGGTAGTCACTGGAGCAGCGATTACAAAAGCCAGCACGCCACATGCCATGTGTTTTTTCCATCCAATGGTCTGTGTTGATTTCTTCATAACTATCATCCTTAGTTAGATCCATAAGAACCTCATAATAACTATAGCTCTATATTTTAAATTGTACTAGGCAACGTCGCTAAAATTTTTTTTGCAGTATTCTCAACCCTAATCTGAGCACAGATTGCTGTTAGCTTAACACGATCAGATCTTTGAAAAGGCGCACGCGCACTTGTTGTACAAGATAAAATCATTCGTCGCGCTGGGAGCAACATACGTAGGATACCGAAGTGCACGGATCATGATTGCAGCAGCACTGCTTTATTCCGCGCTCGTTTGGGGATGAAGTCTCCCCGACTTTTGGCTTAGCAGCATCGGCGTATAAGGTAGTCACTGGAGCAGCGATTACAAAAGCCAGCACGCCACATGCCATGTGTTTTTTCCATCCAATGGTATATGTTGATTTCTTCATAGCTATCATCCTTAGTTAGATCCATAAGAACCTCATAATGATTATAGCTCTATATTTTGAATTGTACTAGGCAACGTCGCTCTCGCTCCTTTATCCACCCTACACGCATTTGACATTTTTTTATAGCAGAACACTATGAGGGGATACCTCAGCCCTCCCGCGTTAGAGAGAGGAGCCTTTAAGCATCAGATAAGCCGTGGTATACAACCGCTTAATTCGTCAATTTTAACTTGTTGCCTAGCTAGTTCGACCTCTAATAGTTCCAAGCAACTGTCCATCGTACTGTCCTGATTACCTTCATTAATATCTGGAAGTGAGTAAAAAAAACGATTCATGTTGTTTATATCAGGCTTTTCTTCGCGTTTTTTATATTGATTCAACAAGTCTTTGACTTCCAGCATAGCCTGCATTTTCGTCTGTTTAAAATCTATCTTTTTTTTAATAAAGCCCAAACTACTGTCCGTATCACCATTCATGACCAATTTAGATAACCCGTTTTCAAGTTCTTTAATCCGATCATAATTATTAATATAACCTAAAACAGGCTCTTGATATTTATTAACATATTTACTCAATACCTCTATTATTTTATTAAATGGCCGTAGATCATCGTCCGTATAGCTCTTTGAAAAACTATCATAGTGATAAAACTTCTTCAGCAATCGATCGGCAATGCTTCTATCTCTAACTAAAATTAGGGGTTTCACGTAGTAAAATGACGTAGTTGACTCATACCCAAGCGACTTGGAAATATGTTGCACGACAGCTTGTAAGGGAGGAACTATGACGTTTCGGATTAAAAAAAACGAAATGATACTGGTCGAAAAAAGATTTATGAAACAGAGCGTGTTGATAAATGTCCAGTTAGTTATCACTGGCGAAAAATAAAACGCCACTAAACATAACAAAGCGAGAACAACCAACGAAATCAACAGTTCGGAATAACTCACTTCGTTTAGGTATATTCTATGTAAAAAATGAAACACAAAACCCAAAGCAAGAAAAATATTAGCGAACATTAAAAACGAGGTATGAGATAAGAAGCTACTAATTACAATGGTGGGCGCTAAAATAACCACAAAAACGGTGTTGGTTAGAAACGACAGATTTTTATGAATTTTATTAAATAAACCGTTGGACTCATCCTCACGATCTCGATTTCTCGAAAAAATAGGCTTCTTGGATTTGACTTTCATTGTTCTAGTACGATTTCCATTTAGAAACGGCACTAGTACTGCCTGAGCCACACCCTTCATTACGCAAATCGATAATGCAGTCCAGCAAATATGTCTTGTACAGCCGCTGATGATGCGCTTAATACTGATATTAGTTGCGGCCGATCCACTTGATTCGTATAATGATTAGACACGGCGATACGCCCTATATTAACGTACCGATAGCCGACCTCAAGAGACAGGTTGTTTTTCACGTCGAATAAAGTTCCTGCCATTAATTGCCAAGAAAAATTAGTGGTTTCATCGCCTGCTATAGGATTAGCTCTCACTTCTCCAGTAGAAACGGTCGTTGCATTTAACTGCCCTGTTTTATTCCAGGAACTGCCAATGCCAACACCAACATAAGGATCCCATGGTCCCAAATGAATTTTTTCGAAGACATTCAGATCTAAAATATTTAAATAAGCACTGAACATCGCTGTTTGGTTATTAATATCAAAATCACGTTGCCTATCCGTAGCAGGATCAGAGCGTGTTTGATTATATTCAAAATTTGGCCTTATATTATAAGCCACTTCGGCTCTAAACATCGGCATAAAATAATAACCAAGCGCCACACCATATGCAACGGAGTGACCAAATGGACCGGTAATATCTCTGGTTGGGTTAGTATAACCCGTTCCTGGGCTTGCAACAGAAAAATCAGCATGCCGCGAGGAGGAATAACCAACCTCACCAGATACATAAGTGTTTGATTTTGATAATGACGCAGCTGACATTTGCATCGGCAACGAAGCGACCAATAACATGAACGCGTATCGGCTGCTGTTGCTGTTCTTCACAAGAATACTATGCATGATATATTCCCTTATTTTTTAAGTACAACAATTGTTATAAATTTATGAAAACAGAGGAGCTGCGTTTTCATACTATAACTGAATTTACACTCGATAATCAATGGTTCTATCGCAAAACGGCTTTGCTTCCTAACTCATAAAACAAATTTACATAAATTGATAAGATTCTTGCATCCAAACCAAATTTTTGATATAAAACGCAACCTATGTTTCATTGAAAAAGCAATCTGTTTTCTATGTTTAAACATATTGGCTTTTTTTTAATTGATTTGTTTAAGTAAATTGGAGTTCCATCATGTCAAGAGTATGCCAGGTTACTGGAAAACGGCCTATTAGTGGTAACCGCGTATCGCACGCCAATAATAAAACAAGACGACGTTTTCTTCCTAACATTCAAACACATCGCTATTGGGTTGAAGGCGAGAATAGATTTGTATCCCTCAAGCTTAGCGCACGAGGCATGCGAACCATTGATAAACTAGGTATTGAAGCTGTTTTATGTAAACTACGCGAAAAAGGCGAAAAAGTATAAATTAGAGGGGAATTATTGTGGCCGCTGTCACCGTCAAAGTAAAAATGGAATCCAGTGCAGGCACTGGTTACTACAAAACAACAACTAAGAATCCACGTAATCATCCAGAAAAAATGGAATTAATGATGTACGATCCTGTGATTCGAAAACACGTGATGTTTAAAGAAAAGAAAGTAAAATAATTTCTAATAACGCGTAAAATACATGTGTTTTTAGTTTATTATAAAATCGATATGTAAATATAATGAAAATACAGCTCCAATTACTGGATGATTGTACAGGATCGTTTAAACTAACATATATAGCCCCATTCTTCCTGAAGATGCTGGTTTATTGTTAAACAAGAAATGGAGAATCATTATGCAAATCAATTTTACAGGACATAGAATAGATGTTACGCCTGCATTGAGAACGTTTACGCAGGAAAAGTTTGGGAAATTGGAACGGCATTTTGATAAAATCAAAGCAATTAATGTGGTGTTTGATGTAGAAAAACTCCGACAAATTGTAGAAGCAACGATATTAGTTAACAAGGGCGAATTACATGCCAGCTCGGAATCTGACGACATGTATTCTGCCATTGATTTATTGATAGATAAGCTCGATAAGCAATTGATTAAGCACAAAGAAAAGATGAAGGGTCATCGCGATTAAGTTTGGAAAATAAAATTACATCGAAACGACTAGCACGTCATTCCTCACGTTGCAAGGGATTTCCTGGACAATAGCACTGTGCCATATATGTAACTCCCCAGGTACGTCATCCTGAGCGCGTCTTTTTGCGCGAAGGATCTCAGATTGTGCAAAATTCAGGAGATCCTTCGCGCAAAAAGACTGCGCTCAGGATGACGTGCTTGCTTCGTGTTCAGTGAAAACACTAAAC
>JAUYQG010000055.1 GCA_030695645.1 Legionellaceae bacterium | reverse complement strand
CTATCCGGTTGCCACTGTGTGAAGTAGGTGGGCAAAACGAAGCGTGCCCACCATGCCGGCTCCGAACTGGTGGGCACGCTACCGCTTTGCCCACCCTACGTTCTACCATTATGGGTATGTTATTAAATTTGAGATCCCTTAGGCAATACAGCAATCCATATTTATGGACTGCAGAAAACTCAACTGGCAACAATTTTAAACAAATCGCCTTGGGCGATTGTGGCCGGCATTATTGCAACCTATGTGGGCTTTTATGTCATGAATCAAATCATGAGTTATATGAAAGCCGGTATTTATCAAGGAACATCAGTATTTAATCGATATCTTTGTTCAACGTTACCTGGCGAACTATTATTTTCATTGGTTTTTACAATGCTCTGCTTTTACAAATACAACTCAATGAACGAAATGGTGGATATGTTTTTATTATCTGCGGTGGTCAAAATCGTTTTGTCGATACTGTTTGCCATGATTATAAGCGTTATATCCAAGCTGACTTTCATTAGAAAATCATTCAACGAAGAAATCACAAAAGTTGCAATTAACTAAGCTGATAACGAGCTTCAACCAATACCCCTAAGATTGTTACCCCGGGATTGATAAAGGTTTTATGTTGAGGGTTGCTCGCCTTGAAACAAATGTCTTGACCATCGACCAGGTATTGTCTGACAAAAATATTTTTTTCAATTTGAATCAAAACATAATCCTGAGTATTTGGCTGTTTGTTTGTATTGAAAACCAAGACAGTCCCTTCAATAAATGGAGGAAAGTTGGAATCATCTTCCAGTTTATACGCCGTATACGTTTCACCAGGATGATGTGAAAATTCAATGTCACTTTTCCCAGAATGCATGTCTTCTCGCCCAAGTAACATTGCCGCAGTCTGTACAGGCAATGTTGTTCTTTTAACAGGCCTGGTTTCTTTGAGTGAAAGAGCACCGACACCATGTTCAATCCATTGAGGGTCTAATCCCAATAGTTCCGCAAACTCGTCAACGAATTTTGGCTTGATGGAATGCTTTAACAAATAATTCAAAGCTTGTTTTGAAATTCCAAGACGCTCTGCTACCCACGCTTTTGAAATCCCACGGGTTTCAATGACATAAGCAATGCGCGGACCAAATGCCATATCTTCAAATTGTGCTAAATCTCGCACACCAATGTTGTCAGAACTTGTCATACGTACTCAATAATTAATTTTTACTATTGTAAAAATATTTTGGTTGGGCTATCATTTTCTTTACTTTAGTAAAGATTTGGATATAAATCCTTTTACTATACAGGCAACGGGGATTTTTTTAAATGTATCAAGGAAATTTACTCATGGATAACGATTCAAAGTTGTTAATTTACAAGGGGATTATTCAGTATCTGCTGAATGAAACTGGATATACATTAAAACATATTGCTGATCTTTCAAGCTCACATGTTAGCAGTCTCCGCTCAATTTATTGTGATGATGTGTTACCTGAAACATTTAATTCCGAACGCCAATTAGTCAGTCTATATCAATTTGTTCTGGAAATTAGAGTGAATCCAAGTCCACTTGCATCGGCCAAATAAACATTATTCATAAATGAAGAAGGAAATTTTAATTATGAAATGGGTAAAACTAAAGAAATATTGTCAAGATACCGGGGATACGACTCATGCAGTGCATTGAGGATGGATATTACGCCAAGTAATATTAAATATGCCGATCGATTACGTAGTGAAATTTTGAATGCCATCGAACGCGGTACTTTTTCGTATGCTGATTATTTTCCTCAATCGCAAATGGCCAAACGGTTTGGTCATGTAAAAACCGACATCACTATCGGTGAATTACTAGCGACTTTTCTAGATCAGATCAAAACAACGCGAGAAAATAGTACATTCATTGGTTATAAAAAGGTTTGTGAAGCACATCTGATTCCTTATTTTGGTCGAGTCACGATTCAGCACCTGAAACCTGCTTTTATTCGCGAATGGATCCGAGGCCTGGACGTGACGTCCAAAACGGTAAGCAATCTTTTGATTCCTCTACGTGCCGTGATCGAGCAATCACTGAATGATGAATACATTAAAAGTAATCCATTGGATAAAATTGTCATTTCCAAATTATTGAGTAAAAAAACCAGCCAAAGCAATTTTAAGGTTGATCCATTTGACCGAAATGAAATAAAAGCCATTCTGGAAGCAACCCATCACGAGCAGATCAAAAATCTATTTCAATTTGCTTTCTTTACCGGCTTACGTACTTCTGAATTAATCACTCTTGAATGGGAAGACGTTGATTTAACAAACGGTATCATTCATGTATGCAGAGCCGTTGTTAAAAAACAAATTAAAGGAACAAAAACATTTGCAGGTAACCGTACCGTAATGCTGTTGCCTCCGGCAATAGCCGCCATCAATGCTCAGAAAAAATTTACTTTTAAAAACGAAAAGCGGGTCTTTCATAATCCACGTACCAATCAACCGTGGGAAACGGATCATAAGATTCGTCGAACAGCGTGGATTCACACGATGAAAAAAGCGAGGGTACGATATCGTAATCCTTATCAAACAAGGCATACTTACGCATCGATGATGTTATCTGGTGGTGAAAATATCATGTGGGTTGCCAGTCAAATGGGGCATGTGGACACAGAGATGGTCATGAGAACTTATGGCAAATGGATTCCTGATGATTCATCGAAAAAAGGATACCAACCAGTGAGTAATTGGGGTGCATATATAGATATGAAAAAAGACGAATAAACCCTTTGAGAACCCGCATATTTAAGAACAAAGATAAAATCGTTAACAATCAATAACTTAAGTGGTGGAGGCGGCGGCTATTTAATAGCTAAATCAATGCGTTGTATTTAAAGGGTTATTTTTGTAGCCAATAAAAATATACCCCCAAATGTACCCCCGGCCTTGTTCAATGACTCCAAAAAGCGAAGCTATGTAGAGGTTTAATTCAGTATAAGCAGAATCACAAACAAGACACCCCAGAGCCCAATCCCGAACAAAACACCCAGGATAAATGTTAGTAAATTCTTACTTGTTTCAAAGTGATGTTTGGCCATAGTGCGTCTCATCGTGTACTTTAGGGTGATGGTGGTTGAACATTAGAACAATAAATGTAATGAACGCAGCAAAAAAGCCAGTGACCATACCTAAATAAAACCATTTTTTTCGCGAGCCTTTCATAGGGGTGCTCTAAGTATTGTTATCAATTTTATTTGCCAATTGGACTACGTTTTTAGTGATAGTTAAATCATAAGTTCTATTTGCGCATTCTAATGTATGGGCAAACAGATTATCAAACCAGTTCACCTCATACACAAAACCGGCGTTTTTACTCCCTTTCACTAAAAGCAGCGTGGGCTTATTGTTGACTTCATAGGTAACCGCTTCTTTTGCTAATCTTGCACCACCATGACTGAGTTGTAAGTTATGTTCTGTATACGCACAGCTTCCTGTTTCATTGTTTTCAAAGAACTGAACGGCGCCATCCCAGCCCCCTTCATGAAAAGCGCCAAATGGAGCGACGCCTGTAAAATGAGACATCAGGTCTTTCGGGACCCCACGAAAAGCATACTCCATCTTCAATTCTTCAGTAGAGTGCCTGAGTTGGGTGCTTTCTGGATCTAGCGCATTAGCAAATTTTTTATATTGATACGACGCGATATGCTTAAACTCAAGTAATTCTTTGGCTCTCGGGTTTTCTTCTTCTACATATCCATTTTTCTTTTGTTCATAGAGCATTGCAAAATCTTTATTTTTTACTGCTGGAGATGCAAAAAGGGTTTGGGCGGGTACGATTTGAATACCACTATTTGACAGGGGTAAATTTTGTGATTTCAAATAATTATTGATCTGAGCATTCAAATCCTCACTACTTGTATAATGCTTATCTTCGGCCAAGCACACTTTGAATAATGTCATCAAAAGCAAACAAACCAATACATGTTTCATATCCATCACCTTCCTTGCGTTAGTAATCCCACCAACCATCGTAAATATTGCAGTCTCTTGCAAAGGTCCAATCAAAAGGCTGATCGTTCATCCAGCCATGTAGGTAATGATAACCATTTACTTCCCAACCGCCTGTACCCTCATTCCAATGAACAGCGGCTTGCCGCCAAGTCGTTGTATAACCTGTATCTATTGGATGCCATACTTTTGTTGGTGTATACAAATGAATGCTAACCACTCTCCAGTCGTAAGCATGTCCGAGCCACCAAGTGATGGATTCATTGTTCACGCAATTAGCACGGCTGTGTACAGTGGTGTTATTTATTCCAGCCACTGCAAGCGTCATGACAAGCTGTAAAGCAAGTGCAAATCCTAAATGCTTCATGTTCATCCTTGATATTTTTTTTAAATCACAGAGCCTCGGGTTCCTTCAACGAATATTTATTTTCATCTGCTAAGGAGTTTTGAGAGTTTAACTTTCTTACGCCAGCATGTTTGGTTAATATGCTCAGCTGAGTAATGGCAATCTCATTTAATTTCTTTAATCGCTCTGGTTGGGGAAATTTCATGCGAATAAATTCAGCATTCATAGACTCAATGTTCGCAAGCACCAATAATTGCTCTACACTTGCAAATTCACGCATGTTTCCCTCTAAATTGGGATTAGCATCACGCCATTGTTTTGCTGTTTGACCGAATAATGCAACGTTTAATACATCGGCTTCATTGGCGTAGACGAAGTTGGCTTGAGCCGCGTTAATTTTTGTAGGGATAATGTGTGCTTTAATCGCATCCGTATGAATACGGTAATTCAACTTAGAGAGCGTACGGTTAAGATTCCACTCTAAAGATGTCCGGCGGTTCTCATCTTCTTTAAGCCGTTGAAATTCTTTGATTAGATAAAGCTTAAACTCCGGACTAAGCCAAGAACCAAACTCAAAAGCGATATCTTTATGTGCATATGTGCCGCCATAACGGCCTGATTTAGCAATTAATCCTTTAGCACCAGTGCTCTCAATCCAGCGTTTAGCAGATAAATAAAAGCTATTTCGCCCGGCCTCATTTCTAATTCCCTCGAATTCGGGGGAATTAAAATCGGGATTGTTAATTTGTTCCCATACACCCAGGAAAAGCACAGTATCTTTGTTCTTTAACCATTGCTCGATAAGTGCGCTGCCGCCATCAAAATTTCTTACCATGTCCGTGAGCGAGATGTAATCGTCATCTTGTTTGGTTAAAATCGCAATCGCCGTGCCTTGCACCTTAATGGTTAATTTCTTTTCATTCATCATGTTTTATCCATAAAATTCAGTTTAATTTTTTGATTCATAATATATCGTTTGGAATGAACCCAATCAATCGCGTGGATGCTTCGGTACCGTTCTGAACCAGACTGTGATACTGTATCGTTATGATAACGTACTATCTCAAGTATTGCATATGACTAAAAAGCTAGATCCTAAAATAGACACGCTAATGCAGGCTATTGCGCTTACAAAAGACAAAGAAGAAGCGTTTCATTTTTTTACTGATTTATGTACCCCATCTGAGCTGGAATCCATGGCCGATCGTTGGCAGGTCGTTCCATTGTTACGTGATGGTATTCCTTATCGAGAAATACATGAGCGTACTGGCGTCAGTGTTGCCACGATTACTCGAGTTGCGAGGTGTCTTCATCTAGGCAGTGGTGGTTACAGCTTAATTGCTGATCGCATAAAGGCGTCATAAATTTCACAGAACTTACGAAAAACACCAATCTCTGTGTTAAAAAGCCACGGCATCTCAATCATTTGCTGATATGTAAACTCTCGCCCCCCCTCGTCTTTTTGCCCTGACCTTGGCGTTTTTCGTAAGTCCCTCCTCAATCTGGTTATCTTTCTGAGTTATTCAAACGATATTTGATCAAATCATTGACATACTTTTGTCACGAGTGTTATTATGTGCTATCGTTCTATCTAATTAGAGCGCTATTACACTAAATCGACGGGAGTGATGATGAGTATGCGCCTACGGCTTGCCTTACAGAAAAAAGGCCGATTAGCACAAGAATCCATTGCATTATTGCAACGATGTGGATTGCAATTTCGTGTCAGAGAGAATGGGTTGTTGGCGCACGTTGATAACTTCCCTATTGATTTATTATTGGTCAGGGATGATGACATTCCAACCTTGGTCTTCGATGGATCCTGTGATAGTGGCATTGTGGGTGAGAATGTATTACTTGAAGCACAATTGCGCTCACCTGATAAAACGTATCAATCATTGTTGAATCTGAATGCCTGTTTTTGTCGGCTATCAATTGCAACACCTCTAGAATTTGAGTATGTCGCACCTCACAGTCTTGAGGGGAAACGTATTGCAACCAGTTACCCCTTGTTATTACAGCAGTATTTAAAAAAACACCAGGTGATGGCGGATTGTATTGTTTTGTCTGGCTCCGTGGAAATGGCGCCTAAAATGGGTATGGCCGATGTCATTTGTGATTTGGTGTCGACTGGCCAAACGCTTGAAGATAATAAATTGGTGGAAGTCGATACTGTTTTAAAGAGTCAGGCGACATTTATTAAAACATCCCGTGCGTTAGAACCCATCAAAAACGAGTTATTGGAGATGTTATGTCGTCGTCTTCAAGCAGTACAGCAAGCCGAAACACGAAAATACATCCTTTTCCATGCGCCTATTCAGTCACTTAAAGAAATTTGTGAATGCCTGCCAGGTGCAGAAACGCCGACAGTATTACCTCTACCTGAGAATAAAGACAAAGTTGTAGTGCATGTTGTATCAAGCGAAAAGATTTTTTGGGATACCTTGGAAAATATTCAGGCCTTAGGGGCGAGCTCCATTTTGGTATTACCCATTGAAAAAATGTTGGAGTGAATTATGTTGAAATGTATTGAGTGGGATAACATCACGGCAGATGAAAAACAGAAATTACTTGAGCGACCGCCCCAAAAAAATCAAATTCAAGCGCAAGTTGCTTCCATTATTGAGACGGTACGTAAAGATGGGGACGCGGCATTGTTTCGATATGCTGCGCAATGGGATGCTGCGTCTCTTTCCCGGTTAACGTTGTCAACGGCGGCGGTTTTGCAATCAAGCATACGGCCTGAAGTACTCAATGCATTACAAACAGCAATTAGAACCATTAGTTGTTATCACAAAGCTTTGATGCCTGAGACTCAGTGTGTTGAAACAGCGCCAGGCGTTTCATTGCAGAAAATATATCGACCCATCGCGCGCGTTGGGCTTTATGTGCCTAATGGCCTCATCTCTTCCTTACTCATGCAAGCCATTCCGGCTCGTATCGCAGGGTGTGTGACGCGCGTGTTGTGTACACCGCCGAATGCGGATGGAAAGGTTTCCCCACATTTAATGGTGGCAGCCCAACTTTGTGGTATTGAGACCATTTATTTAGTGGGTGGGGCCCAAGCCATTGCCGCAATGGCGTATGGCACTGACACTATTCCTAAAGTAGATAAACTGTTCGGTCCTGGGAATGCTTATGTGACCGAAGCAAAATTGCAAGTGGCATTTGATCCACAGGGAGCCGCAATTGATATGCCTGCAGGCCCATCCGAAGTCATGATTTTAGCCGATGAAGAGGCAAATCCTACCTGGGTTGCCGCAGATTTATTGGCACAAGCAGAACATGGCATTGACTCTCAAGTGATATTGATTTGTGAAAGTCTCTTGATGGCAGAGCGCGTTAATACCGCGATTGCAGCGCAGATAACACAGTGCACCAGACAAAATTTGATCACGCAATCACTACAGTATGGTGTCGTGATTGTCTGTGACAATGTGAAAGAGCAATTGAATATTGTGAACAGCTATGCACCGGAGCACTTAATCGTGAATCGTCTTGATGCTCAAAATTGGGTGGATAGGGTGCAATCGGCTGGGACCATTTTTTTAGGGCCATGGGCTTCTGAAACCATGGGAGATTATGTAAGCGGGAGTAACCACGTGTTACCCACCTATGGTTTTGCTGCCAAGTTTAGTGGGCTCGGTGTTTCAGATTTTTTAAAGGCCATGAGTGTGCAAGCTGTAAATGAGATGGGGGTGCGTCAGCTTGGAGCATCTGCCGAGATATTGGCAAAGCTCGAGGGCTTAGATGCACATGCCAATGCCATTCGTTTGAGATTAAATGAATTGGAGTCGCTATGAGTAATTTATTAAATTTAGCCAGACAAGAAGTCATTGATCTCATCCCTTACAGTGCAGCACGTCATGAGAGTAATCAAACAGGTATTCATTTGGATGCCAATGAAAATCCGTTTGACTTAACGCATGACTTTAATCGTTATCCAGAGCCGCAACCCGTTATGCTCCGTCAAAAGTTGGCGGGACTTTATGGCGTGAGAGAGGCTCAACTCTTAATCACCCGTGGCAGTGATGAAGCGATTGATTTGTTGATGCGTGTCTTTTGCCAGGCCAAGCAAGATGGCATTCTGATAACGCCACCAACATACGGTATGTATGCAGTAGCGGCAGGGATCCAAGGTGCGTTTATTGAGCAAGTACCTTTATTGCCAGCGCCTGAATTTGATTTAAATGTGGATACAATCATCAAGCAATGGCGACCACAAATAAAATTGCTGTTCTTTTGTTCACCGAATAACCCAACAGGGAATGTTCTCAATACGGATGCTATTTTGGCATTATGTGAATCTTTGCATGATAAAGCGGTTATTGTTGTTGATGAAGCCTATATTGAATTTTCAATGAACAAAAGCTTGGCGAGGTTTCTAAAGCGTTTCCCTAACCTCGTAATTTTACGCACCATTTCAAAAGCTTATGGTTTAGCGGGTGTGCGTTGTGGGTGTGTATTAGCGCACCCTGATGTGATCACTTTATTAGGAAAAATCATAGCGCCCTATCCCATTCCAACACCTGTAGCAGGTTGTGTATCGGATGCTTTATCTGACACCAACCTTCTGCGAACTAAAAACCAAATTCAGACCATTCGTTTAGTGCGGGAACAGTTACGGTTATTTCTACAAAGCCATCCTGCGGTGAAAATTGTCTATCCAAGCGAAGCTAATTTTTTGTTGGTCGCAGTGGATTCTCCAAGTCGCTGGATGCAGGTTTGCCGCGAGCGCGGCATTGTCATTCGAGATCGCAGCAACATACCTGGTCTAAGCGACTGTGTGCGGATTTCAATTGGGACACCTGAGGAAAACCAAATTTTACAAGAGGTACTTTCTCATGTCTAAGCGCAAATTCCTTTTTATTGATAGAGATGGCACGTTGATCGAAGAGCCAGCGGATAAACAGATTGATACCTTAGAAAAACTGGTATTAGAACCCAATGTGATCGCCTCAATGCTGGCACTGCAAGCGAAGGGGTATGTTTTGGTCATGGTTTCTAATCAAGATGGTCTCGGTTCAGAAAACTATCCACAAGACCATTTTGAACGTGTTCAAGAAAAGCTGATGAGCTTGTTGAGTTCTCAAGGTATTCAGTTTGAAGCGATACATATTTGTCCACACAGGCCTTCAGATAATTGTGAATGTCGTAAACCACGCCTGGGGTTAGTTCTGGATTATTTGGCGCTAGATGATATGGACAGAGCACGTAGTTTTGTCATTGGAGATAGGCAAACAGATTTATTGTTGGCGGAAAATATGCGCCTGTCTGGGATTTTATATTCACGTTCAGACAATAATTGGCAGGATATTGTTTCGCAACTCAGTGACAATCAGCGCCGAGCGACATTAAAACGTGTGACCAATGAAACAACGATTGAGGTAACCGTCGACCTGGATGCGTCTTCTCCTATCCATATTAATACCCAGCTTGGTTTTTTTGATCACATGTTAGAGCAACTGGCTAAACATGCTGGTATTAGTTTGCGTTTAAAAGCGGCCGGTGACATGCATGTTGATGAGCATCATATGGTTGAAGACAGTGCGTTGGTCTTAGGTGAGGCTATTCGTAATGCGCTGGGTGATAAGTGTGGGATTAACCGTTATGGCTTTTTACTCCCCATGGATGAGGCTTTAGCGACTGTTGCAATTGACCTTAGTGGCCGTTCTTATTTTGTATTTGAAGGTCGCTTTTCTCGTGAAAAAGTAGGGGAACTATCAACAGAGCTGGTCTCTCACTTTTTTAGATCATTTGCTGACAGTTTGGGGGCGTCTTTGAATATGAAAGTCAGTGGAGAAAATGAACATCATATGATTGAAAGCCTATTTAAAGCAGTTGGACGAGCGCTTAGGCAGGCAATTGCTGTGAGTGGGAGCGATCTTCCCAGTACTAAGGGGGTTTTATGATTTTGATTGTAGATAGTGGTGGGGCGAATATTTCGTCTATTTTATTTGCATTGGAACGATTGGATAAGCAGGCGATCGTTAGCGCGGACTGTGATGCAATCAAAAATGCAAGTCACGTGATATTACCGGGTGTAGGTTCTGCCGATAAAATTATGCAGCGCTTAAATGAGCTGAAATTGGTTGACGTCTTGCCTTCACTCACGCAGCCCGTGCTTGGCATTTGTGTGGGCATGCAAGTGTTATTTGAATTTGCAGAAGAGGGGAACGTCACCTGCTTGAATATCATCCCTGGGAAAATTAAAAAGTTGGCAGGTATCGCTCCCCTTCCTCACATGGGTTGGAATACGCTCAGCATTACGCAAAATAGCTCGCTTTTAAAAAACATTCCTAATGAATCTTATGCGTACTTTGTCCATAGTTTTGCGGCTCCAGTTTTAGCCTGTACCTGTGCTATGACTCAGTATGGTGAATCGTTTTCTGCGGTCGTTTCGCATCAGAATTTTTTTGGGACACAGTTCCACCCTGAGCGTTCTGGTGCTGTGGGCAGCCAGATTTTAAAGAATTTTTTGGAGCTCTAAGATGAAAATCTATCCTGCGATTGATTTACGTGACGGCAAATGTGTACGTCTTTATCAAGGAGATTATCAGCAAGAAACAATCTATTCGGCTGATCCATTTGCTCAGGTAGACACATTTATGAGAGAGGGAGCGACGGAGGTACATTTGATTGATTTAGATGGCGCGAAAAATCCGGCAAAAAATCAGGAGGCCCTGATCTTGGCATTATTAAAACAAGGGAAGGTCTCGATTCAGATAGGCGGTGGCATCAGAAGTGCTGCACAAATAGAAAAATATCTAGAAAGTGGTGCTGCGAGGGTCATCGTTGGGAGTTTAGCAGTGACTTCCCCAGAAACGGTTTTAGCGTGGTTCAAACGTTTTGGTGCAGACAATTTAGTTCTTGCATTGGATATTGTTTATAACGCAGAACGTACCCCCCTGGTTGCGACTAATGCATGGCAAACGACCAGTCCTCAAACACCGGAGTCACTCATTGAGATTTATCAGGCTGCAGCACTTAAACACGTGCTTTGTACGGATATTACACGAGATGGGACCTTACAAGGACCGAACATCGCATTATATGAAGTCCTATTATCACAATTTCCTTACCTAAAAATCCAGGCATCCGGTGGCATTCAAGCATTGTCTGATTTGGTGTTTCTCCGCGAGAAGGGATTGAGTGCTGCAATTAGCGGGCGGGCTCTATATGAGCATAAATTTACATTACGCGAGGCCTTATCATGTTAGCTAAACGCATTATTCCTTGCCTAGATGTTCGAGATGGCAAGGTGGTGAAAGGGGTACACTTTAAAAATCACCGTATTGTGGGTGACATCGTTGAACTGGCTGCTTTTTATGAAGCAGAAGGTGCCGACGAGTTAGTTTTTTACGATATCACCGCAAGCAGTGATGGTAGAAGTGTTTCACTGGATTGGGTAGGCAAGGTTGCTCGTCAGATGAGTATTCCCTTTACGGTTGCTGGTGGAATACGGGATGTTGATACGGCAAAAAAAATATTAAATGCAGGTGCAGATAAAATTTCGCTGAATAGTCCCGCTCTTGAAAACCCAGAGTTGATTAATGTCTTGAGTGCGTGTTTTGGGAGTCAGTGTGTAGTCGTCGGAATGGATAGCCAATGGGTGCAAGATGATTATTATCTGTATCAATATACGGGGGATGTGCAGAAGACGCGGGCTTTGCAAAGAAGAACCTTGGATTGGGTGAAGGAGGTACAAGAACGAGGGGCTGGTGAGATTGTACTGAATTGTATGCAAAGCGATGGGGTGCGCCTTGGCTATGATATTCAACAATTACAAGCGGTACGAGCCGTCGCCACAGTGCCTTTGGTGGCTTCAGGAGGAGCCGGGACAAGTGAAGATTTTGTGACAGTTTTCAAAGAAGCAAATGTCAGTGCCGCACTTGCTGCATCGGTATTTCATGAGCGCGCCCTCAGCATTTGTGAGGTAAAACAAAACTTATTAAAGCAATCCATTGAGGTGAGACCATGATGCGTTTTGATAGTACTTCAATTAATTTCAACAAGATGAATGGTCTTGTGCCAGTTTGTGTGCAAGATGCAAAGACACTTATCGTGTTGATGATAGGGTTTATGAACGTTGATGCCTTGAAGCATACCCTAAAAACAAAACAAGTGACGTTTTATAGTCGAAGCAAACAACGTCTTTGGACGAAAGGCGAAAGCACAGGACATTATTTAGAGGTTGTGAGTATTACCACAGATTGCGATCAGGATGCCTTGCTGATTTTAGCTAATCCTCAAGGTCCTACCTGTCATTTAGGCACAGTCAGTTGCTTCGAGAAAAACGAGGCACCTCAATCATTGGGGTATTGTCTAGAAGGGTTGATGCAAACCCTGCAATCTCGACGAGGTGTTTCAGAAAGTTATACGCAGCAACTTCTCAATGAGGGCATCCAGCGAATTGCACAAAAAGTCGGAGAAGAAGGAGTAGAAGTAGCCCTTGCGGCTGTGACAGGGTCGGCTGATGCGATTGTGAATGAAGTTACTGATTTACTGTATCACGTACTGGTATTGCTTGTTGCAAAAGATATCTCTTTAACAGAGGTTGCGAGAGAGCTTCAAAGAAGAGGTAAAAAATGAAAACAGCCTTTATTTCAGTCAACGATAAGACGCAGCTAGAGCGTGTAGCCAAAGCGATGACACAGTATGATATTCAGTTGATTGCATCAAATGGCACAGCAGATTTTCTCGCATCCAAGGCTATTGCCGTCCAGTCCATATCAGAGTATCTACAAGCACCACCTATTTTAGATGGGCGTGTGAAAACCTTGCATCCAGCATTATTTGCTGGGATTTTGGCTGATCGGCATCATGCGCATCACCTGCAAGAATTGGCACAACTGAGTGCTAGTTTGATTGATTTCGTCATCGTCGATTTATACCCTTTTTCTACCTATCAAGACATCGAGCATATTGATATTGGTGGCATCTCATTGATCCGTGCAGCCGCTAAAAATTATCAATATTGTACAGTTGTTTGTGAGGTGAGCGATTATCCGCTATTTCTGAATGAGTTAGCGTTACACAATGGGCAGACCGAGTTAGCCTTTAGAAAAAAAATGGCGGCAACCGCGTTTGTGAAGAGTAGTCGATATGACGCGGCCATTGCGTCTTGGATGTTAGAGGAATCATCAGAATCGCTTCGATTGAAAAAAACACTTGCACTCTCTTACGGCGAAAACCCACATCAACCTGCGGATTTTTATAATCTAGAGGGTGAGTTGCCAAGCATTCAGCTCCTGCAAGGTAAGCCCCTTTCATATAACAATTTGCTGGACTTAGATTCAGGGATCAATCTGATTTTTGAGTTTGATGGGACGGCTTGTGCAGTCATTAAACATACGAATCCCTGTGGTGTAGCGCAGGCTAGCTCTCCAAAAGAGGCGGTAGAGAAAGCTTTTCATGCTGATTCAAAAAGTGCCTTTGGTGGTATTGTGATTCTGAATACAGCACTGGATCTAAGCACCGCCCTATTTTTAAAGCCACATTTTTTTGAAGTGATTGCAGCGCCAACTTATACCCAAGAGGCATTGAACCTATTAGCGGAGAAGTCCAAGTGTAGGGTCGTGACTTTTATGCAAGAGAAACAAGCATCAACAGCGTTAAGAAGTGCACTTAATGGATTTTTGATGCAACAAGTTGACAGAAAAGATATAGCATTTTCTCAAGAAACGATCCCAACGCGCAGCAAGCCAGATCCTAGTTTGTATAGGGACATGCAATTTGCTTTCCAAGTTGTCCGTCACATGAAATCAAATGCCATTGTAATCGTAAAAGGCGGCGTAACGTTAAGCTTAGGAGTGGGACAAACCAACCGAGTAGACGCAGTATCTCATGCACTTGATAAAATCAGTGGGATAGATTTAACAGATGCAGTGCTTGCTTCTGACGGGTTCTTTCCCTTTGCAGATAGTATTGATTTGATTGCTAAAACATCGATTAAAACTATTGTTCAACCCGGCGGGTCATTGCGCGATAGCGAGGTTATTGCTGCATGCGATAAGTGGGGGATAAGTATGGTGATGACGGGTGTCCGAAGCTTCAAACATTGAGTAAAAATAGTATGCTTGGTTTTTTGATGGATGGGAAAGCTGTCGCTTCTCTAAGTAGGCAGCAAATTAAAGAAGTGCTTTTATCATGGAAGAAAAAAGGGTTCAGAACCCCTGGATTGGCTGTGATTCAAGTGGTTGCATGCTAAACAGATCATTATTGATGTGGGTATTCATCGCTTAGAAAATGGTACAGTCCGTGGAGATGTTGATTTTGAGCAGGCACGCAAAAAAGTCTCTTGGATTACGCCGGTTCCTGGTGGAGTCGGGCCGATGACCATTGACTCTTTACTACAGAACACACTATTAGCCGCTGAAAGTATTCGAACACCACAACATAAATTCAGATGAACTGGCAGAGAACTCAAGAGAGTTGTATACCACCGGACTCCCAACCCCTCTAGAAAACCCCGACACCCCCCTCTCACGCAGGCTGTATTTTTACATTTTGAATTAAAAATAAACAAATAAGCCATGCTTACACGATGAAGTTATATAATAAAACGGTAACGTGGTAACAACTGAGAGTTGAGGCGGATTTTCATGGTTGAAGAAGGTAACACCCTTGCTGTTTCTTCGATGATGACTTACTCCTTCAAACCAAGGACATCAACTATTGTTACCCTGTTACCGGTCTGTAGGCGCTCTAAGGAATATAATATTTGAATGCCGCTTCAAATTGCATACGTTTATACCCTTTTACTGTGTTTTTGCCAATTCGGATGCCTTTGCTTTTTATGTCATAATTTTCTAATAATTTAGATAGCTGATGCGGTTTCATGGGCGATCCATTATCCCAGGATCTCCAAGGTAATTCCTCATGCTGAGTAAGTTCTTTCAATAGATTAATGGTACTTAGTCCATCCATTTTTTCTTTTGCAAATGCAATTTTGATTGAGGCAAGTAATTGCTCACCAATACTTTGAGAATGCTTTTCTACTCCATGAAGTGACATGGCAACTTCTTTTGCTATTTTCAGCCAACGATCTTCTACAATGCTGGCTATTGCAAATAAGGGCTCCCAACAATCATTGGCTCTATCATGTAATTCCTGGAAGATGATATTTTGATGTGCTCTTATATTATCCTTATTCTCCTGGGCAAAACGAGCTAGCTTTTGCCGCAGAATACTGGCGGTATTCTTATCATGATGACGAACCTTTATTACTTCCTCGTCTGGCAACTTCCGGCGAAGCCGTAAAGGGATGCTTCGATCTGCTAAAGTCTGTATCTTATCGACTCCGCCTATTCCACATAAAGCTTTAGCGCCCCAGACAGAAAAAGGCTGAACATCGTGCGCATCTCCAACGCATCGATAAACGAAAGCGGCTGATCGTGAAAATCCTGCATTCAATATTCCACGCATATCGTCGTGAACTGATAAAAATGTATCTATTTCATCAATAAGCAGAGTGGGGTTATATTTGTGGATCAGCCTAAACATGGGTGCTGGCCCAATATTTGCGGTAAGTAACGGGCGCTGTACCAAAAGGCCTAGCAAAGCTAATAATTCCGACTTGCCACAACGCTTTTCAGGAGCAGTAATATTTGCAATAGGCGCAACATCTACAACATCGATAAACCAAGTAAACACAATCCATAAGGCAGTCGCTCGAATGGTTTGAAGATCAGCAATAATATGGCAAGCGATAAATTGGACCAACGCATCTAACAATTCGCTGCCATCAACGGCATCAGGCCAAAGCATTTCATCTTGGAATATTATCGTTGTCTCAGGGCTCATATTATCTGTTGGTGCGGTAGTTAAGCGGTCTATTTCAGATAGTTGGACCTTTGCATTTTTCAAATTATTGCGAAGGCGCTGCCATTTAGCCGGATTATTACTTCTGATATTGGTCAACTCTTTTAATACCGCCTCTTCAAATACAGCGCCAGGATCATCATTGAGACGTTTCAGTGCCTCATCAACAATATTATTACCTTGAATCAATTCTAGGTTATGCGCTAATTTATCAACTCTAGTTTTGGTGTCGTTCACTTCGAGATCCTGAGTTCATTACGGCTAACCTGAATACGTTGCTCTATCCAATTATTTATTTCTTCTTCAATCCACCCAACGCTACGGCCACCCAACAAAATTGGCACTGGGAAATTGCCTTGAGATATTTTTAGGTATATGGATGAGCGACTAAGGCCAGTTCGCTCCTTTACTGAGGGTAATCTGAGTATCTTTGGAGAATGATTAATATTGACGGAAGGATATTGGTTAGTATTCACATGGAGCCCCTTAAATTACTGTGGAATAGAGCCTCATTTTTCACAGAATTTAACCCTGCTGTAACGATGTAAAGGGTTGCACCCAGCTGGAATCAAGGGTGTACACCCTTTAACTCTGTTCGGCACTCATTAGGGCTAGCATGGTATGTATCAGTTTCTTTTTTCTATACGCCGGTTACCCCCAGACTTATATGAAGTCGGGCGAATAATGGTATCAATTGCATTAGCCACTCTTGTTGTCGCACCTTTTTCGACAAGCCAGTCCACAATAGCCTCTTTTTTGGGAGGATGAGAAGGATCATAATTTAACCAAAATTGATTTATTGCAGCATGCATAAGTTCTATTTGGGGAGTTAAATAAGCCTTGACCACTTCAGAAATAATCTTTGGTGTTTTTAGGAAAATCCCCTCGTAATTTGCCTTTTCTACCCATAAATCAAGATAACTAACGCCCTGAAGAGGAGGTAGCTCAGACTTTGCTGAACGAGATACAATATTAACTTTGTTTGGAATTGATGAGCGAATCTTTTCTAACTCACCTTGTGTCAGTAATTGAGCAAAACCATTGTTGTGATTGATGATATACAATTGCAGTTTACCTTGAATACCCATGAGCAATGCTTGCTTAGCTTCCTCCACATTATTTATCAGGAAAGGAACTTTAAGATTAACCATTGATACCCCTTATTTTACTATTAAATCTAAATAATCAGCCCAGTCCTGCATCATTTTCTTACGTTCGGGCAAATAGGCTGTACGGTTATATGCTCGACCATTAGGATCCCGCACAGCAATTTATTGCTCTCCAAAACAACTCCCAACCAAATGCTAACTAGG
Source organism: Legionellaceae bacterium (assembly GCA_030695645.1). Lineage (GTDB taxonomy): Bacteria > Pseudomonadota > Gammaproteobacteria > Legionellales > Legionellaceae > JAUYQG01. The sequence goes on along the minus strand of JAUYQG010000055.1, from coordinate 2,227 downwards.
CTAGAAGATAACCATTTATTAACTGATAGTAAAGCTCAAGAAAATTTCACAAATTTAAATAGTAATCTTGATATCATTTGGACGCCTAAGATAATTATTGGTTTTCCAAAGAGCATTAATCAAGAGCAATGGGACTGTATAATTGCACTATGTGACCAGCATAGAGAAAATATTCAAGATGCAATTAATAGTGTTGTTGAATATTTAGAAAATACTTTTTCTCAAGAGAATGCTCCTAGAATTTAACAGCTGGCATACGAATTAATTAAAAAAGCCTGTTGCCTCATAAATAATGTTTGACCAAACAGCGACGTTGGTAACTAAATGGATAATGGTACTAGCGGAGTGAAGGGGGCGGCAATGAGGTCGGAGAAGGGATAATCTGCTTTCCTTGGGTATCTAATAATTCAATGAATTATACGCGGTCTAAGTAAGCGTTTGTCCCAATCACGGCGCGCTCGGGGTGGCTTTTTCCTTTTCTGTATATAAATAGCAAAAAATAATGCCTGACTCTGAGTATGACCTCTCACTTGGATAAATATTTTACCACAAAACTTTATTGCCTCTCTGGACGACCCTTCTGACGAGAACAAAAAAACCAGAGTATCAAAAAAGTCCCAATCCGTATTATCATATCGAGAATTGGAAACTGTATGACAAAAAAGCCAAATATGAAAATACACCCTATTGTTAATGACTCAGCCATATATCAAACCAAAAATGGCGCGATTACACTTAAACAAGATGCTTCTTCCGATATGCTTTGGGCTAGCCAAGCCCACATTGCAGATATTTTTGAAATAGAGCGTTCTGTTGTGACTAAACACATTCGCAATATATTGAAAAATAAAGAATTAGATGAAAATTCAGTACGTGCAAAATTGGCACATACTGCCGAGGATGGAAAAAGCTATCAAGTACAATTTTATAGCCTGGACGTTATTCTAGCTGTTGGGTATCGTACCAACTCAAAAAAAGCGATTGCCTTTCGTCAATGGGCAACCAAAACACTTAAAGACCATATCTATAAGGGTTTTACGATAAACAGCACCAGATTACAAAATAATTATACCGATTTTCTAAAAGCCATCGATGACGTTAAAGCCTTATTACCTGCTGACGCGAATATCGATAATGGCAGCGTGCTTGAACTTGTCACGCTCTTCGCTGACACATGGTTCTCTCTGGATGCTTATGACAGGGATAACCTTGCTACACAAGGGGCTAGCAAGAAGAACGTTGTGTTAACAGCAGAAAAACTACACAAGGCACTGGCAGAGCTCAAACAAAACCTTATCGCTAAGGGGGAGGCCACTGATATTTTTGGCACCGAACGCACAAAAGACAGCATCGCTGGTATCGTTGGCAATGTTATGCAATCTTTTGCAGGGGAGGATCTCTACCCCAGTATTGAAGAAAAAGCAGCTCACCTCCTGTATTTCATCATCAAAAACCATCCATTTGTAGATGGCAATAAACGAAGCGGTGCCTATGCTTTTATATGGTTTTTACGTCATGCAAAAATTCTGGACTTAACCCGTATTACCCCACCTGCATTAACAGCCATAGCATTACTCATTGCGGAAAGCAGTCCCAAAGATAAGGAAAAGATGACAGGATTGGTCTGTATGTTGTTAACCAAGAGAGCTTCGGAGAAGGGATAATATGCCCATGCTAATGAATGGTCAAATCACTGTAAAGGATGTATAACGTCCGCAAGTAAAAGGAGACGTTATGTCATGGCAGCACAATATTCAAACCGACAATTTTTTAGAAAAACACCAAATTTGTATTTGTCCAAATTTTTTGAAGCAAAAGGCATTCAGTTTGACGTTAATATCAATCAGCTAAAAGAGCACGATACCGATATTCTCCAAGGAGCCTTAAACAAGCTTTTTCCAGAGCAAATAACAGACATAGAGACCGAATTTCAAAATATAAATGCCCTGGCCTGTGAAGGGGGTATTTTAGCTCTGGTTGACGAGGCACACTTTCATAAGGACGATGCCTTTATTGAAGAAATTGCTATGATAGAAGGTTTTCATGCTAAAGCGATATGGGCATTTCTCAATAAACCTAGTTATTGTGTAGGCGGGGCTAAGAACCCGCTAACAAATGGCGCAGGCTGATAGTATCTCTCAAAAATATCATCTCATCTGATAGACATCAAGAAGGTTCAAAAAACGAACAACAAGACAAAGTAATCTAAAATTAAGGGACTAATGAA
>JAUYQG010000054.1 GCA_030695645.1 Legionellaceae bacterium | reverse complement strand
CGGCGCGGGCGAGGGGGCTGTTCTGAGTAATCAATAGTTCCGTCAATCTTACTCACTGGGACATAGTCTACGAGAAATGTTTTTGCGATGCACCTGCAAACCCCTATTTTACACAGTTTTTTTTATTGGCGGGAATCGCTGCCTCAGCGCTAACTTTTATTGATCCACTTCGGCTTGGCTTTGTTGCGTAGCCCATTAATCGGCCATAATTGAGCGAGCAATCTGGATTGATGTTACTATGTCTGTCATAAAAACTTTACCTTCGGCCGCGAAATCATGCCTAATAAATATCCGGAGAAAGAAGGCTGGAATGTTCCAAGACAAAAATACAAACTGAGCAATTGGCCTGAATACAATAAATCATTACGACGCCGAGGAAGCATCGATGTATGGTTATCGCCCGATGCCACGCTTCATGCACGGGACTTTTCTCGCCAACAACAAGAGGCTATGATTGTTAGTGGTGCGCTCAATAAATAGAAACATGCTGGGGTAGTGTGAAAAATCAAGTTGCACGAAATTGTGTCTTCACCATGGCTAATCTGCTATTGCAACTTGATGCTGCATTTGCTAGTGTGACAGAAAAAACGTGCACTGAATTAATTAAGAAAATAAGGCTAGTAGAAGATGATTTTTGGGCTTCTGATGCTGAATTTGATCATTAGATATACAGGCTTGATTATATTATGCGTTTTTGGGTGATCTGTCAAGTCATTTGACCGGGACTATAGAGGTACTGAGTATTGATGAATGAGAACGTATCAAATGATGAATCTATTAAACAGACATTGTCCGCGCTCAAGGCCAATGGATATCTAGTTTACTTTTCAGAAAATAAAAAACAGGCATTAAATATTTTACAATCGTTGCTAGGAAACCAGGAACAAACCATTGGATTGGGAGGCTCTGTTACGGTCGAAGAAGTCGGCGTGATGAATTTTATTCTGAATGAACCTAATTTTCATGTATTCAATCAATATGAGCCAGGCATTACTTTTGAAGAAAATAACTTAAGAAGGAAAAGAGGTTTATTGGCTGATACTTTTATTACTGGCACGAATTCCATAACCATGAATGGGCAGCTGGTGAATGCTGATGGATCTGGCAATCGTATTGCAGGCATGGTGTTTGGACCAAAACGCGTTATTTTAATGGCAGGTATTAACAAAATTGTGCCCTCTGTTGAAAGCGCATTTGATCGCATACACACCATCGCGGCCGTTAAAAACATGGATAGAGTAAATAAAAAAGCGGCATCTTTATTCAAAGATAGGCAATACACTGTTAAAACGATCGCTAATTATTACAATATTATGGAGCGATGTGCAGAAGAAAATCGCATAACAATAATTCTGATTAATCAAATATTAGGATTTTAATGATGTATGTTATTAAACGAGAAAATATTCCTACCATAAATTCGATTGAAGTAGATGGACATATACATGATTTAGGATTGTTAAAAGATTTTCGAAAACATCCGCTTTTAGCTCAATTTCTCCCTGAGCTAGCCCGGATCTCCCTGAGTTGGGTGCGGTTGGAAAAAGGACAACAGCTAAACGCACACAAACATCCAACCACCAGTATGATCATTATTACGGATGGCTATGTGACAACCATTGGAGACACGTTTATAGAGGCATCAGCTGGCGATATCATATTGATACCTCCGAATGTTTTACATGGTTTTATAGGTGGAGAGCCCGATGGACTGTGGGGATTATCTGTTCAATTTGAAGGAGAGGGTTTATACGAATCTATTGATTACCCTCGTGTCAATTTTTTGTGTGAGGAAGATCACCTATGACGAAGCGATTGGTTTATGGTTTGGCGCTAGCACCTTTTGTGAAAAAAGTGACGCTCGTTTGTGAATATAAAAATCTTGAATATGAGGGGGTACCAATTATTCCACCTATTCAAATGAGCGAGTATTTTTTAAAAATTAGTCCACTTAAAAAAATACCAGTTTTAGCAGAGGAAGATTTTAGCGTGGCTGATTCTTCTGTTATTGTTGCCTATTTAGAAAAGCAATATCCCGAAATTCCAGTATATCCTCACAATTCAAAACAACTGGCTTATGCATTATGGATAGAAGAGTATGCTGATACCATTTTGAATGAAGTATGTGGCCATCGTATTTTTGTGAATCAAATTGTGATGCCGCATATATTGAAAAAAACTTCTAATCATAACTGTGAGGAAAGTATTGGTTTATTGCCACCCATATTTAATTATTTAGAAGGTTTAGTTGGTCAGTCTAAAACACGTATGCTTGTTAATGATGATCTCACGATTGCAGATATTTCTCTAGCAGCACAATTAATTTGCTTAGAGCATTGCCAAATTAAAATTGACGAAGTGTGTTGGCCGCATTTATCAAGCTATTTTAATCGTCTTTTAGAAGAACCTGTTATTCATAATGCCTTCCAAGCAGATTGTATTTATTTGGAATATTTAAAGGGGAAACCATGATAACACAAAGCTCTGAGCAAGCTCTTAGTTATCAGGGTTTACTCGATAGAACAGAAAAATTTACACAACAATTTCAAGATAACGCGCTATTACGGATTTTACAAAGCACTTATATGGATCAGGCCTCAGCGCGGCAACGATTTCTTGATTGTGCACAAACATTTTCCAATTGGTTTCAAAAAACGGTACTACTTCGTGCGGTATTTGCAGAAGAGCGAGCTTTTGTGCAATTGGCAGAAGAACATTTGAATGAAGAATATGGGCACCATACAATACTAGAGAAAGAGCGAGGTTATAGACCACGTCTATGGGATCCTACCCTAGAAGGGATTTCGTGTTGGTTTGCTTGGAAAATGCTTTCTTTGGATGATTTTGAAAAAATTCTTCATGTGCAAGTGCTTGAAATTGGATCGGATATCGTTTGTCCAATTGCAGAAAAGCTATTTGAAAAATATGATAAAACTTCCTATTTTTCTATGCATAGAGAACTTGATAATGCACACAAATGCTTTGGTATAGAACATTTAGCATTGTTGACGTCAGAAAAATATCAACGCTTATATCAAGTACAGGAAGAGACATGGAGCATGTTCAATGCTGCAATGAAAAGAATGAGTGAACTTATTACGATGTGATGCGCAATATTTATAATGGTCGCTTAAGGAGCTGTAATGAAGAGTGATGAAATTCAATCTATTATCATTGTTGGAGGCGGTAGCTCCGGCTGGATGGCAGCAACTTATTTAAAACGCGCACTGAATTGGAATGTTCAAATAACGGTCATTGAGTCCCCCTATATCGAAAAAATTGGTGTTGGTGAAGCAACCGTTACCACGATTAAAACAGAGTTTTTTGATCGTTTAGGGCTTGCTGAATCAGAATGGATGCCGCATTGTAAAGGTTCTTACAAAATGGGAATACGTTATGCCAACTGGCGTAACTCACCTGAATGCGGAGGAGATTATTACTATCATATCTTTGGTGAAATTCCTTATATTGATGAAGTACCGCTGACCCATATTTGGATAAAAAAACGTTTGGAGGAAAATTACCAGATACCAATGGCTTATGCTTGTTATAATAACATTTCAGCCATTGATTTAAATAAATCACCTAAATTTCTGAATGATCAGCGTGCACATTATTATGCATATCATTTTGATGCAGCATTGCTTGCTCAATTTCTATGCAAATGGTCGCAAAAAAATGATATCAAGCACATCAAGGATAATTTAACACACGCTGAACTTGATGAAGAAGGTAATATTCGTTGTGTTGTTGGCGAAGATGGGCAAAAATATGAAGCAGATCTTTTTATTGATTGTTCAGGATTTTCTGCGTTTCTTATTGAAAAAATGTTGAAAGAACCTACCGTTACGTTTGAAAAGAGTTTGCTCACTGATAGAGCTATTGCCATTAATTTCCCTGAAAACCCTGAAAAAGATGGCGTTCGTCCATATACTACAGCAACGGCTATGAAAGCGGGTTGGATCTGGGAAATTCCTCATTTTGATACTTCAGGGAATGGTTATGTGTATTCAAGTCAGTTCATAAGTGATGAAGAAGCAGAGCGTGAATTGAGACAATTTTTTGGAAAAAAATCAGATCATGCTGATGTTAGGTTTATCAAATTCCAGTCAAGGCGTAGAGAACGAGCTTGGGTAAAAAATTGTATTAGCATTGGATTAAGTAGTAATTTTCTAGAACCGTTAGAATCAACAGGGTTGTATTTTGTTTACGCAGCTTTATATCAGCTTATTAGAAATTTCCCTAGAAAAAAAATTGATCCTGTGCTGCGTGATAAATTTAATCAAAAAATACGTTTTATGGTTGATGAGATGAAAGATTTTATCGTCATGCATTTCAAAACATGCCAGCGAACGGACTCCTCCTTTTGGTTAGCAAATAGACATGAAACGGAAATTTCTGAATCATTAAAATTGATTTTTGATCGTTATAAATCGGGGTTACCAATAAAAACCACCCATCAAACTGATATGAAGCTTTATGCGTCTTTTGGTGTTCAATTTGATAATTTTTGGACAAATACCAATTACCTTTCTATTCTTTGCGGAGTTGAATGGCTCCCGGACGAGGCTTTATCGCTGCTATATCATCGTTCAGATATTATGGAGAAGGGTAATAGTCTATTGAAGAAAATTCAAATCGAGTCAGCACAACAAAAAGAAATACTTCCATCTCAATATGATTATCTAAAACAAATGTATTCACTCTCTCATGCAAATAAACTCCGATCTGAGGTTCAAAGTTAAAATGAACGCAAGAGTTAATTTTTGCCTGCCTATCCGGTTGTCACATACTCGTCATTGCGAGTCGGCCAGCCATGTACGGCAAACATCGGAAAAGAGCGCCTCTGTCGAGAGCCCCTCATCCGCCCTGTGGGCCCCTTCTCCCCTTCTCCCCGTGTCCGGGGAGAAGGGGAGAAGGAAGACGTTCTTTGGGAGGCACGAAGCATATATGGACCCTACCGGTTTGCAAGGTAAATTTTAATTATTTTCTAGCAAAAATAGGTTGAGATGCAGTCATATATTCGGTCTCTTGTTGAGTGAGTTAAGTTCACTCGGACCCTGATAGTATCTGCGCTCTTCCTCCTAATCAACCCAGCGGCTTTAGTTGCAGCCCATGCTTCTTGTAGGTTTTGAAAGAGCCGGTCTTACCTGTTTTGCTATCAATAGTTTAATTTCACCTTAAGCAACTCGTTGATGGGTCTACAATTTGTACTTTAAATCGCCGTTTTGTGTTGAATGTGTTTTTTACATTCAACACAAAACGGCGAAACCAATTACTTTAAACAAAGCACCATTTTTCTTCATGCCACTCGAGCCTCATTAAACGATGTGCCGCGATAACATTCTCCTGTGGCTAAAACAGCCCAAATAATCCGGGCATTTTTATTTGCTACAGCCACCGATGCCTTGTTATAACCACAACGTTGTTTTTTATCAGCTACCCACACATTTCTTTTATCCGTTTTATTCTCACACGTTTTAACAATCGATCTTGCGCCATGAACAAGTAACTTTCTTACGTAACGATCACCACGCTTGGTAATCCCCCCTAAAACTATTTTATTTCCACTGGAATGCTGTTTGGGCACTAATCCCAACCAGGCTGAGACTTCTCGGCCATTTTTAAACACACTTGGATCACTGATAGTCGCAACAATGGCTGAGGCCGTTATTGGCCCAACACCTTCTATTTTTTGAACCGCTATACAACGAGGATCTGTGGCTGCATGTTTTTTAATTTTTTTATCATAATCGTCAACTTGCTTGCTATATATTTTTAATTGCTCATGTAATTGAAGAAAAGCTTCCGTCGAAACAAGACTTAGCTTATTTTGATGTTCCTCTAAAATTTCAGGCAACCTATCCAAATGAGACAAGCCTTTTGCAATGACAACGCCAAATTCAGCTAATAAACCTCGTATCTGATTACTATGTGCTGTTCTTTGTTTCATCCGTACCATGTATTTGAAAAACATCTTTTGCCAAATCGATACTTAATACTGTAATATTTTGCATTATGGATCCTCCATTTTTGTCGAATGAGTGTAACAATTTCATTCTGGCTCATCACGAAGCCTTTTAAAAGTGGTAGGGTCCATACTATTAACCCAGTGTTCGGAGCTCTGTTCCCTGGGTTGCTTCGTGCCTTGCAATGACGAAATCATCACAATATGTGACAACCGGATAGGCAGGCATTTTTGATCTCAGAAAGGAATTAGATCATTAGAAATGAGGGCTTTTAAAATGAATACTCAGATTGTACCTCCACAATCAGGAATACAAGCTATTTATCCAGCGAACAGTTTACAGCGGGAGTATATTTCCCATGCATTAAGTGAGCACTTAGATAATACTTACTGGCTTCAAACGCAGGTTGATTATTATAATCCAATTGATATGGTTGTATATCGACAAGCATGGGAATTGGCTATAAAAACTTATCCGACACTACGCACTTGCTTTAATTGGGAAGAGTCTTTAATACAAGTTGTTATAAAATGCGTCAAACTAAGCTATTCTGAGCATGATGTGTCGACAAAAATGGATAAAGAGCAAGCAATTTCTGTGTTTTTACAAGCAGACCGATTGCTTGGTTTTGATTTGATGAAGCCTACTTTATTTAGATTAAGTTTTATAAAACAAAGTGAAACACATTTCACATTACTTAAAACAATGCATCATATGATTATAGATGGTTGGAGCAAGATTCGATTACTAAAGCAAGTACATCATTACTATGAACAATTACTCAAAGGAATTACTCCAAATATTAAGCAAGATACAGCTTATCTTCGCACGCAGGCCTACATTGATAATTATCAAAAAGATGCCCTGAAACATTGGAAACAGAAAATCAATGAAACTAAGCATGCAAACGATCTCAATTCATTACTAAGCTATTTTGCTGATTTGGATGCAATTACTGTATGGAATAGTTCTTGTGAAAGGAACATGCGCTTGGATGGACAGGATTATGATGCGTTGTGTACTCTTGTTAATCAAGAAGGACTGACGTTAAGTGTCATGGTCCAATTTGCTTGGCATAAATTAATCCAAATATACACCCAAGATACTCAAACTATTGTGGGTACGATTTTGTCAGGTAGAAACATTCCAATCGAAGGTATTGAGGACAGTGTTGGGCTTTACATGAATGCATTACCTCTGATTTTGAACTGGGATGGAGGTAGACCTATTCTCTCGCAACTCAATCTCATTCAAGAGAAAATAGGTAGCCTAGACGAATATGGTTTTGCTTACCTAGCATCGTTGCAAAATGAAGGTAACCGGTTGTTTCATAGCTTATTGGTGTTTGACAATAACCCAGAGTGTGACAATTTTCGCGATGAAGAGTGTTCTTTAACTGTGCGGATTCGATCTCAAATAGAAAAGTTCAATTATCCTTTGGTATTAATTACTTATGAAAGAAATGACGCACTACACATAGGACTACACTACGACGAAATGTATTTAACTGCTACCAAAGCGGATGTATTACTGGATCAGCTAAAGTGTATTTTGAGGCAGTTACCTTTTTTGTTGCAAACCCCTCACAATGCTATAAATTTATTACGTCCTGAAGAGTTCCAACAAATCGTCTATGACTGGAATAACACCGATAGAGATTACCCACATGACAAAACTATTCATCAGTTGTTTGAAGAGCAGGTTAAGAGGACGTCGGATAACATAGCGCTGATGTTTGAAGATAAAACACTGACCTATCGCAAACTGAATGAGCAGTCGAATCAGTTGGCAAGATATATTCGAGAACATTATAAACAACAAGGGTGTGCATGTAAGCCTGACACATTGATAGTTCTTTGCTTAGATCGTTCGATTGAGATGATAGTAGCTATATTGGGCGTGCTTAAGGCAGGTGGCGCTTATGTGCCGATTGATCCAAATTATCCAAAAGCACGTATACAGTATGTTTTAGAAGACACAGCGAGCCACTTGATTTTGACCCAAACGCATTTGAAGGCACGACTAAATGATTTGGGGTGTTATCTTTTGTGTGTGGATGATTCAGATCCCTATCGTCAGCATATAAAAACCAACTTGGCGGTAACGGCATGCGCAACAGATTTGGCGTATGTGATTTATACCTCTGGGACCACGGGGATGCCTAAAGGGGTGATGGTTGAACATCGAAGTGTGTGTAACTTAATTGACAATTGGATAAATTATTTAGTCATACACGAAGAAAGCGTGATTGTTCAATTTTCATCCATTGCATTTGATGCATCCATAGAAGAGATTTTTAGTGCTTTGGTTTCTGGTGGAAAACTTTGTCTTGTTTCTGATAAAATTCGTAGCAATCCTAGTGTTTTTTCTCAATATTTATTAGAACAAAAAATAACGGTTGCTACGCTTCCCCCAGCATATCTAGCAGCTATAGGACAAACGGATTTGCTTGCATTAGAGACCTTAGTGGTGGCGGGAGAGTCTTGTGGACAAAAGACGATGGATGCGTGGAGCAACAATAGAACCTTTGTGAACGCATACGGCCCTACCGAAAGCACGGTATGCACTATGATGCACACACATCGCCCTGGAAAAATTAGTACTGTTATTGGCAAACCTTTGTTTAATATAAAAGCATATGTTCTGGACTCTACTCATAATCTAGTCCCCATAGGCGTAACCGGCGAACTATACATTTCAGGTGCAGGCCTTGCTCGCGGTTATTTAAATCAGTCGGAATTAACCTTCGAGCGATTTATTCCCAATCCCTTTGCGACAGAAAGCGACAAAATTCGCGGTTACACAAGATTGTATAAAACAGGGGATTTAGTCCGCTGGCTCTCGGATGGTAATCTTGAATACATCGGACGCAATGATTTTCAGGTTAAAATATGGGGTTATCGGATTGAATTGGGCGAGATAGAGCGCTCATTGTCGACATTTCCTGGTATTAAGCACTGTGTGGTTTTAGCTTTAGAGCAAGAAACGCACAAGCTTTTAGTCGCGTATTATATGAGTAATGAGCGTATTGAAAGTAAGTTATTGAATGTGCATCTATCTAAACGTTTGCCAGAATATATGATTCCAAGTTGGTTTATACTAATGGAGGCTTTTCCATTAACGATAAATGGGAAACTAGATCTATCAGCATTTCCGAAACCTAATTTCAGTGCGAGTGAATCAATATGGGGTTCTAAAGGTGATAAGACGATTACGCCGCACGCTGTTTCATTGAAGAAATTGCAGGCCATTTGGTAGCCATTATGCCCGAATTACCAGAAGTTGAAACCATTTACAGTCCACCGTGTTGGGACAACGTAGTACGGTATTTTGGGCGCATTGTCAGCCTATTAATTTTGGTTAGGATAGCACGATGCTAACCCAGGCTTTAAAATCACACTGGTTGGACACGCCACTTGGACCCCTGCTTGCTATTGCATCTGATGATGTATTGTATCTTTTGGAATTTGTTGACTGTCGGGGATTGGATCGAGAGATTGAGCGTTTGAGGCAACGAACCAAGTCCGTTATTATCCCCGGTATGACCGCACCAATTTTATCGATTGAACAGGAATTAAAAGACTGGTTTGATGGAAGCTTAAGGACATTTAAAACACCGCTATTTTTACTGGGCAGTTCTTTCCAACACATTGTCTGGGAGGTATTATGCCGTATTCCTTATGGTGAAACTCGCAGTTATCTTGAACAAGCTGCATTGATTGAGAGACCATCCGCTTGTCGCGCGGTTGCCAATGCAAATGGTGCGAATCAACTTGCTATCGTTATCCCATGCCATCGAATAATTAATAGCAATGGTTCCCTGGGTGGATATGGTGGTGGTATTGCACGTAAGCAGTGGTTGATTGACCATGAAAAACGACATCTATCGAGTAAGTGATTTGTAAGAGCCAATATTATTTCATTTTAGGTTTGCTGATGTCCGCAAATTTGGCAAAGCTCACTAATTTGTCGAGTAACCACCTCCCATCACTGAGAGGCAGTCCTCTAAGAACGGATCGGGCTACTTTCATAGCAATCCGCTCAAGCCCTCATAAGGCTGAATAATCTTCAACCCGGCATGCTTTGTGTTTTCGGTAACATTTTCCCTGGTTTTGCGCTCTTTCGCTCTTTTCTGGAAGTATTCCTTGAATTGAGGGTCAAAAGGGTTCGCGTTAGTCTGAGTTTTCTTGTGCCGTCGGATTAGCGTCGCTGATGCATTCTTCAGATAAAGTAGCTTTTTATTGCCTTTCTTATCCTTGATTGTAAACTTGATTCCGCAGTTTTTCAAACTGACAATATCGGCCCTTTCAAGTTTGAAGTGCAACACCTGAGCTAGATTGAGTTGCAGCAAGTAACGCCTCAAATGGTGTTTTATATTGTAGCACTTTTCTTGGTCTATTGTTCAATCTGTTTTCAATAATCTGCATTTCATCATCTGAAAGATCCTTGAAGTCAGATAATTTCGGTACGTACTGCCTCACCAAACCGTTTGTATGCTCGTTTAATCCACGTTCCCAAGAGTGATATGGAGCTGCAAAAAAGCATAGCGTATTTAGATCCTTAGCAATATCTTGATGACTAGAAAACTCTTTACCATTATCGTATGTGATTGTGTGCACTGGTAGTGAACGCATTTTTTCTACCGTCGCTTGTCGTACATTTTCAGCTGTTTTTTTACCGATTTTTTTCAGCAGAGTAAATTTTGAATGGCGATCAACATAAGATAAAATAGCTGCTCGACTGACCGCACTGATAATCGTATCACCCTCCCAATCGCCTACACGAGACTTCTCCTCAACGACCGATGGTCGCAATGTAATATCAACTCGGTTAGGAATACAGCCCCGTCCAGCCATACCAGAAGAACGTTTATTATATTTTTTGCCATTATGTCTAAGGTGCTTATACAGTAGACCTCCTGCACGCTTATCCTTCCAAATATGCTGATAAATGGACTCATGACTAATAGAGGTACCATTGAGCTTAAATCGTCCAGATATTTGATCCGGGCTCCAGTCTTCTAATAGCTTGCACTCTATCTGGGTCTTCAGTTCGTCGGTAAGCTTTTTAGGGCTTTGACTTGCATGGCTGCGACGCTCACAAGCACGATTGTCAGCCTGATTGATTCGATAACCACGTAGTCCCGTATTGCGTGCAATCTCACGGGAAATTGTTGATACATGTTTATCTAATTTTTTAGCAATATCACGTAACTGTAGGCGGGGCTAAGAACCCGCTAACAAATGGCGCAGGCTGATAGTATCTCTCAAAAATATCATCTCATCTGATAGACATCAAGAAGGTTCAAAAAACGAACAACAAGACAAAGTAATCTAAAATTAAGGGACTAATGAA
>JAUYQG010000051.1 GCA_030695645.1 Legionellaceae bacterium | reverse complement strand
TCAATATATGTTTCTGGTAAGACCTCAATAGTTGTGTAATCGATTTGATTTTTAATGTGGCCCTTTCATTCCTTCAGTTTAAAGATGGGATGGATTTTACCTCATACTGAGCATTTACATCAAATATCCCCTGCCGGCTCCGAACTGGTGGGCACGCTACCGCTTTGCCCACCCTACGTTCTACCATTATGGGTATATTATTAAACTTGAGATCCCTTATTCACACAAAAAGATCTTTTAACCATTTATAATAATTCAATGAGAAAAGGATTGTTAATACAGCCACAAGCAATTCAAGAGAACCCTGTTCCGGTGACTCAAGAGAGACCGGTTACAGTAATTCAAGATGAGCCGGTTAAAAAAAATCCGGTTGAGATGATATCATCAAGCACCCAGACTGATATACCAAACACTATCAATAGCACAGCTCCTCAAGTTAATTTGACCAGAAAATTCTTTGAACTGATTTACTCTCCGCTCTCTTTTGCTTTTTTCGTCTCTACTTGGGCAGGTACTATTACAGGAAGCGTAGTCACATTGCTGATAGCATCACCAGGAATCGCTCTTGATCAATTTATAGAGACCGATGAGTCTCATACATTAAAAACATTTCGCTTTTTAGAAGGAAAAACAACACTCTACGAAGGTGGTTTTTTTTCTAAATATCCGGGGATTGCAGGTGAAGTGATAGGGGGCGTTGTAAATATGACGACGACTATCTCAACTGGAATTGCGCTCACTGCTGTTGCCGTCGCATTAATTGCATCTGCTTTAGCATTGTCCCTAGCTATCGCTATAGTCGCGGTATTGATTGTCTCTGTTCGTTGTTGTATCGCCGGTCCTCAACAGACCGCTCAGGAGTTTGGGTTTGCATGAGAAGATTCAATGCCAGAAAATTCTTCCAGGATCCGTCAAAATGAGTATGGAAAAAAGTTTTAATGATTAATTTATTTACAAAAATGAGGAAATTCTAATTTCTTGCAATGTTCATCCATTTCTTAATTGTGTTCTCTGTTTTATCAAACACAGAAAGAAGTTGCCGATATAATTTTTCAGATAATTTAGAATGCCCAGCCTTGAGATATCGTTCAAGGTATTGGCATGCGTATTTCATTTGAATAAGCCTTGCAATCCGAATAGGGGGCTCAATCTTGAAGGAGTTGCTGCCGCAAAGCTGCGAGGCGCATACTCAGGTCGAAAAAAACAATCGATGACGCAGAAATTCAGCGATTACATTTCGAAGAAAAGATAAGGTCTACAGAAATAGCACGGCGTTTGGGAATCCGCCGAACGTCCGTATAACGGTTAACAAGTCTTTGATTAGTTGCTCATCAATTTACACGCTCACCGATATGTCAAGTTTTACAACAAAAAAACTTGACATATCGACCATGAAAAACAATAATAAAGATATGAAAACTTATAACGTGCATCTGAATACTTCGCGCCAAACTGCGGCAGTAGTTCGTTCCCGTATAGAAAACGGGGGGGAACGTCTATGGCGTTTTGAAGATTTTACTGATCAACCTTTTCCTGCCGTTGCAAAGGCTCTATCTCGTTTAGCAAAGGATGGAGTGATAGAAAGACTGAGTAAAGGGACGTATTATCGCGCTCGCCATACTGCTTTCGGCAAGAGCCAACCTAACCCCGCCACTCTACAAAAAATTGCATCACGCGGCGGTTTACGGTTGCTTCCTTCCGGTGTAGCTGCGGCCAATCTTTTGGGCTTTACCACTCAAAATGCAAAGCAAGTTGAATTAGCAACCAGCTCCTCCAGCGTACCGCGTAAACTTATTGGAAAGGATACGGTGGTTCACACACGCAGACCAGAAGCCTGGTCTGACCTTTGTGAAATCGAAGCTGCAGTGTTGGATTTTCTGCGTCGCGGTGGAAAGGCTAGCGAGCTTTCGCCACAGGAGACTATTGAGAAAACGCTGTCTATACTGGCAAAACGCAGACGCTTTCAACGCCTAGTTAACGTCGCAAAAAGCGAACCACCACGTGTGCGTGCAATGCTCGGTGCATTGGGGGAAAAACTGGGTAAGGATAGCCGTACATTGAATGCACTGCGTTCATCACTTAATTCGCTATCGCGATTTGATTTTGGCATTTATAATGCCTTACCAAATGCACAGACATGGTATGCAAAAAGGCGTCACTAACTATGAAACTTTCTGAACATCCAGATTTTGAGCAGGCGATTCTTCGCGCAGCTGATTATTTCCAAAGCCGTGGCCTTCGCGCTGCATTCATTGAAAAAGATTACTACGTCTCTGAAGCCTTACGGGCATTAGTTCAAGTGGCGGGTAATAATGTGATTTTCAAGGGTGGCACCAGTCTTTCCAAGGGATGGAACCTGATTGAACGCTTCTCAGAAGACATCGATATATTTTTAGATCCGCAAGCTTATTCTCCAGCGCTAGGCACCAATGCTATTGACCGTAATCTCAAGAAACTACGTGATGCGGTAACAACTGTTCCACTAGTTTTTTTAACGGATGAAAGTAAAACTTTTGGTGGATTTGGTCGCAATGATCATTTTGCCTACAAACCATTATTTGGTGTACCAGGTGAGGTTGCACCTCGTGTTTTATTGGAGTCTGGTATTGCAAGTGGACGTGAACCTACGGTATCGATTGAACTTCACTCATTTCTCGGAAAATTTTTGAGGGAAACTGGAAACTCATTGGGCGCATCAGATGAAGCACCATTTACCATGCGTTTGCTGCATTTCCGACGAACATTTGTTGAAAAACTTTTCGCCGTTCATAAAAGAATTGAATTATTGAAACGAGACGGCTTGGCTATTGGCTCGCAAGCCCGCCATTATTATGACCTATTTCAGCTGGCAAGCCGTGATGAAGTAAAGCAAATGCTACGATCTGATGAGTATGCAGAAATAAAAATCGATTATGACCATATCAGCCGCAAATTTTTCCCCGACTATTATTGCTATCCAGAAGGAATGGTCTTTGCGAATAGCGATGCGATTTTTCCCACACCTGAACTATCACGCGCAGTAAAACCTGAGTATGAAGAACAATGTAAATTGTTATGTTATAGTTCTTACCCATCATGGGCTGAAGTCTTAGCGCGGTTTAACGAACTGCGTGATGTGTTGTAGGGCGAATGCAATTGCAGATTTAATTATACCTGATGATGAGCTGGAGGTTACAGGAACTGAAACCACCTATGAAATGAATCTTGCAATATTTAAAATCAAGAGAACCGTTAAAAAAGGTAAATGAAAAATAAAGCACATAATTATGATTTGGACTTTGGACAAAAAGACATGAAAAGAGCCTCATGTCTTTCTGTCCAAGAAATCTCAGATCTATCCCTCATAATTAGATCATTAATTGTCCTGATTGAAATGTTTCTACAAAACGAGCCGATTGTCGTGGATATTATT
>JAUYQG010000129.1 GCA_030695645.1 Legionellaceae bacterium | reverse complement strand
TTTTTGTACAAAAACAAGTGTTGTTTCATGTAAGGTGAACTGTGATAAATAAGATTTTTTTAACCGGCTAGGCCATAAATTATTTTTTTTGATTACATGAGGATTTAACACGGGCATAAATGGGTTCGCCCAGAATCTCTGGAATCGCTTCTGTTATTTTCAAATGGCATAGATTGCATGTTACAATGGCATGCTTTAAGTATAGAGAATATGCAATGGCTTGGACACCCAATCATTTTTATCCCCTGTCAACGTTTATACCTGATCCTAGTAGTGCCAATTTTTACAATAAACAGACGAAATCTTTTGATGAGGAAAAAAGTCGGATTCTTGATCTGTCTACGGGTGATCAATATGCCAATGAAGCGCGAGTTATTATTCGATTCAAATGTTTTTTATTATCATTAACGGTCCCTATTTTTCATTCGATTATTGCTGTGTTAGAGATAATAATAACTAGTTTAATGTGTATTTCTTTATACCCATTTTGGAAAAAAAGAAAAGAAGACTTGTCCACTGGTACTTATGCTAAAGCCTGTTTTACCGATTTCGCCGAAATTATGTTCCGTATCTTATTCATACCCATTATTGTTGCTTTATTAGAGCTTTCTGCTTTATACGGATTGATATTTCCGCACAATGGACGAAAAATATATGCAAATCTTGAGCGGCTGACTTATGGTGGTGCGGTATTAGCTCGTTGTTTTCAACCCTTAAATCATGTCATTAAATCTAAATCAAACGATACTGAGAGTGCTCCCCTGTCTGCTTTGGCGGAATTAGAGTGCATTTCCTTCGGATATGAATGAGGATTATGTATGAGCGACTTCAATCACACCATACCCCTTGCAGAGTTATTGAGGCCAAATGAATTAACGGATGTCATTGGACAACGACATTTACTAAGTCCAGGTAAACCGTTAAAAACGGCATTTGATTCCGGTAAGTTACATTCCATGATTTTATGGGGGCCTCCTGGCGTGGGTAAAACGACGTTGGCACGGTTGATGGCGACATCATTTGATTGCGAATGGATTGCTTTATCCGCCACGTTTTCGGGAGTAAAAGACATCCGGGCGGCCATGGATTTGGCGCACAAAAATCAAGCTCAGCAATTGAAAACTATTTTATTTATTGATGAAATCCATCGGTTTAATAAATCGCAACAAGACGCTTTGTTACCGTACACGGAATCAGGACTCATTACGCTCATTGGAGCAACAACCGAAAATCCATCATTTGAAGTCAATAAAGCGCTGTTGTCACGTGCCCAAGTTTACGTCTTACACTCCTTAAATCATGACGAACTGAAACAATTATTACAGCGTGCTCAAGAAAAAAAATTAATGCATTTGCAATTTCACGATGACGCGACGGAGTTACTCATTGACCACGCCGATGGCGACGCAAGACGTATGCTGAATTTGCTAGAACAAATTGATGCGTTTGCCATTCACGAAGAAATCAATCAGGTTTCTATTGAGCTTCTTCAGCACGTGCTGTCTGAAAAAACACGTCGTTTTGATAAATCGGGGGATAATTTTTACGATCAAGTTTCAGCACTACATAAGTCAGTGCGTGGTTCAAATCCGGATGCCGCCCTATATTGGCTATGTCGTATGTTGGATGGGGGTGCTGATCCAACGTATCTTTCGAGACGTATTGTCAGAATGGCGTGGGAAGACATTGGTCTTGCTGATCCGCGGGCAATGCAAATTGCTAATGATGCCGCACAAACCTATGATCGTTTGGGCTCTCCAGAAGGGGAGCTGGCACTTGCACAAGCCGTTATTTATTTAGCAGTATCTGCTAAGAGCAATGCTGGATATAAGGCTTATAATCAAGCAAAAGCATTCGTGGAGCAAGACAAATCACGGGAAGTCCCCATTCATTTACGAAATGCCCCAACAAGTCTCATGAAACAAATAGGATATGGTAAAGCATATCGGTATGCACATGATGAGCCGCATGGATTTGCAGCAGGTGAGCATTATTTTCCTGATGATATGCCCGAGCCAGCCTGGTACCAACCGGTGAATCGCGGGTTAGAAATTAAAATTGCCGAAAAAATGGCATACTTGCGTAAACTTGATAAAACGATAACATAGTGGCCGTTAATGATCGCGTTGCACGGCATAGCGTGCTATTTCAATTAAAGCGTCTTTGTAGGCTGAATCAGGAAGAACGTGTAATGCTGAGATGGCGTGGTCAACTTCGGTGGAAGCAATCCGACGGGTGTAGTCTATTGCGTCTGTTTCGGCAATCACCTTGAGAATTTTCGGTAAGTTGTCAAGCGTGCCGGATTCTAAGCTTGTTCTTATGATTTGCTGTTGCACTTTAGTGCCGTGTTGTAAAATATAGAGTAGCGGTAACGTTGCTTTACCCTCAGCTAAGTCATCACCAATGTTCTTGCCAATCGTTTTTTTGTCGGAGCAGTAATCCAGTGCGTCATCAATGAGTTGAAACGCGTTGCCTAAATGCAGCCCGTAAGCGTATAAACTTTTTTCTGTGGTTGTATCGGCTTTACTAATAAGTGCTCCAATGGCAGAAGAGGCGGCGAAGAGTAAGGATGTTTTCGAGCGGATGACGTCGAAATAATCGTCAACAGACAGATTGTAATTATGACGATTAGATAATTGTTTGATTTCACCGCACGTGATTTGGTGGGTGATATCTGCTAATAAATGCATGATGTTCATATCACCAATTTGTAACATGAGTTGCAAATAAAGCGTAAACAAGTAATCGCCTACGAGAATACTGGCTTTACTACCCCAGATGGTATTGGCCGTTTCACGCCCGCGACGTAGTGTGGAGTCATCCACCACATCATCGTGCAATAACGTAGCGGTATGAAAAAATTCTATCATAGCGGCGAGTGTGATGTGATCGCGACCCTGATAATTGCAGGCAAGGCTGGATAATAAAACAATTAATGGACGTAATCGTTTGCCACCACCTTGAATCAGGTGGTTCCCTAAATCATCAATCAAACCACTTTGGGCATGAATTTTATCGATGATCAAGTGATTCACCGCTTCAAAATCGTCACTCACCAAGGCTTTTAAACGGTGAATAGGCATGGTTACATCCTTAGAGAAGAATTCGAGTGAAATGCTAAGCGGCGCCTGGGATATTGTCAAGTTATAACTGCTCGGAGCTAGCAATTCTGGGTGAACGAGGTAGGGTGGGCAAAGGAGCTTGCGACGTGCCCACCGTTGTACCACTGCTGGTGGGCACGTCGCAAGCTCCTTTGCTCACCCTACGAATTCAGTGATATTTTGCGAAAAATAATTTT
>JAUYQG010000048.1 GCA_030695645.1 Legionellaceae bacterium | reverse complement strand
GAGCGCGTCTTTTTGCGCGAAGGATCTCAGATTGTGCAAAATTCAGGAGATCCTTCGCGCAAAAAGACTGCGCTCAGGATGACGTGCTTGCTTCGTGTTCAGTGAAAACACTAAACTTATCCACAACCTGGGGAGTTACGTTATTTCTATAATTGGACTTTGGACGGAAATGCATGCAAAAAAACGCATGCAATTCCGTCCAAAGTCCAATCTAAAATTAGTCACACGCTAATGAAACTTGCCGCCGAACAAATGACGATGTTGCCTTCTTTTTTTGCCAACATTCCAGATCCACGCCGTACACGGGGACGAAGACATTCATTACGCACTGTATTGTCCATATCAGCAGCCGCCGTTTTGTGTGGAATGAGCGGTTATAAAGCGATTGCTGGATGGGCTGAAGATCTTGGACAAAAAGCGCGTGCGCGATTTGGATGTCGTCGTGTTGACGATTATTATCACGTACCGAGCGAATCCATCATTCGCGATGTGCTGGTGCGCGTTTCTCCAGATGCGCTGGATTCAGGATTACAAAAATGGAATGCAATTTATGGCAGTCAGGACACAGCACTTGCTGTTGACGGAAAAACCATGTGCAATGCCATTGATGACGAAGGTAATCAAACTCATATAATGAGCATTGTCGGGCACGAAAAGCAGATAATTGCGTGAGAACAAATTTACCGTGTCCGAGCAGTTACCTCCAATGAAACAATTCATCAGATGCGCTGTCTTTAATCAAGAATACCTACGTAAAACAGGCTGAGTGTTCACTCGATTGGAACCATCCCCCCCCTCATGGTGGTAGTTCATTTGGTGAGCACGACGGGGTGGGCTAATTATTTTTTCCTCGTGCCAGGAGGATATACGCAGTCGGAGCACTGTTGGCCGTTGGTGTTTTTATAGCATGCTATCCGGGTTTCTGAGCACGAGCGGGTGTGGCCTTCACTGCCGTCCCTGCAGGTGCAGTCGGCGGCGTAGGCAATGGGGCTGAATGGCATGCTAATTAACAAAGCAAGAGCACTAAATGCAATGCCCTTTGTCCATCCAATGGTTGATGTGAGTTTTTTCATGATTACTCTCCTTAGGTAGGTCCATAGGGCCGAGCTGCCGGCTTTCCTCTTGCCCCGTGGGATTAATAACACCAGTGGCTTAAGATAAAGTGCTGCCATCTTGCGTATTCCGACGATGCTGATCACCTGTTCCAATCCATCGCGATCACTGGTTCCGAACAATGGTGATCACTTCGGAGCGAAGCGACGCTTGTTTTTAGTATAGGATCAATCTTTCTCCTCTGCTATGTTTTCGGTCTGTTTTTTTCGGCACTGACTCATCGCCCTTCATATCGAGTCGATGTGCGTTAATGTGGATGCTTTGTGCCCCACAAAAGTAGGAAACATATTTCTACTATCCGGGATAACTTTAATATCTACAAATCCAGCTTCTGTAAGTCGTTCAATCATTTCATCAGTAGTGCAATAATTTGACCAAGTGGCCTGCAGAATCTGTGCAAAAATACCTATTTGTCGAGCTAATGCCGTTTGATCAATGTTTTTCATATTCCATTCACATTTTTCATTATTCGGTGGTGGAGTCAGGCTGCTCGTAACTAATGTTCCACCAGGTTTTAAGGTTTTTAATAAGTTTTCATATAGGGTAATTACTTTCTCTCGTTCTGGAACATAAATATTTAAACCACTACTGGCAACTAGGTCAAATTCTTCGTTGGCGCTTAATTTCCAAGCATCTTCGTGACGACATTCTAATGGTATTTTGCAATCTAATTGTTTCGCAAGATTTTGAGATAAGGAGAATACCGCTTCATCCAAATCAATGTTAACAAACTGTAACTGACCGGGTTTCAGATCTAATGTTGTATCCAATGTGAGTAAGTCAGCCGCCATTCCACCGGGAATAGAAGCCATTTTAATGGATTGATTTTCATGACAGCTTTTTTCTACTACTTTCTGCATTACTGACTGGAAGTGTCCAAAGCGTTCTCGGGTAGATAAAAATCCAGGGGCTTTTTCTAGAATAAATTGTTCTACCGGATTAGTGATTTCATATTGCTTATACCCAAGAATACAATAGTAAGTCCACCAACCACTGAATGCACCGTTATTTGTTATCAAAAACCGGCCTAATTCTGTTTGGCTTAATTGCTCTGCTTCAATACTCAATTGCATTTTTGCATGAGGAGTAAGATTTGCATGATTTTTTAACTCATTTTGAATAGCAAGCAGTTTGTCGTTCACATCATTTAAGCTAAATCGTTCCTTTGCTGGTGTATGCGTTAACATGCCACCAATACTAGCATGTTGTGTAGAAAATAGATTCTTTCCTGATGTGCTCAGTCGAGACCATTGTTTAGCTAATTGTTGAAGTAATCCCATAAGTACTCAATCTCGCGTATTAGTATGCCTATAGATACCTTTGGAATCGTTCTCAAAGGATTGGGTTTCAAATTAACCATTGGGCAAGATAAAGACCACGTGGCATAAATTCACATTAGGTCTGGTTACTGGCAGTAAGTGTAATATTTAGGGTTTCGGCCGATTTAATAAATCAATGCAGCTTGCATCGCCAGACAAAAACTCGCGTCTTGAAACCTAAATAGTACACTTCCTTACTAAATTGTCGTGGTACTTTTGTGTCGTTTGTACGTTAGCAACCTATTATAGTCCCAATCCTTTAGAAATCACAGGTTATTTTCGAATTCATCCTTTTTCATCTCTTTCCATTCGAAGTCCAAATATTTACAAGATAAACCAAAAATTTTAGGCTATAATTAAAAGAATATTTAACTAGTTGAGAGTGAGTACAGCGTGAAAAATGATACCGTTGGCAATATGGGAATTGCGCTCTATCAGGAAACTGATGGCGAAGAATACATGAATGAGCACCAACTAGCTCATATTGAAAAGATTTTGCTGGCCTGGCGACAATCGTTGATGGAGGAGGTCGATAGAACCGTGACTCACATGAAAGATGAGGCTGCAAATTTTCCAGACCCCTCCGATAGAGCCAGTCAGGAAGAAGAGTTTAACATTGAACTGCGTACGCGCGATCGCGAACGTAAACTCATTAAAAAAATTGAAGATGCGCTTGAACGATTACTTGAAGATGAATTTGGTTATTGCGAAGCATGCGGAATTGAAATTGGTTTGCGTCGCCTAGAAGCGCGTCCAACTGCCACGCTTTGCATCGATTGCAAAACGCTATCTGAAATTAAAGAACGACAAAATCAGGGTAATTAAGCTTAGGAACGGGCCAGAAATAACGTCCCATTATTGCACTAAATCCAGGCATCATCTTTGGCACCAGAATGGGACGTTATTTCTGGCCCGTTCCTAAGCTGGTACCACAAACAGCAGTTCCTGCCTTAAAAAAATAGTGACTGACGTAGTTATTGGTTTTTAAGGCGGGAATCCAAACCCTCAATCTCCCGCAAATACTCCACAACCGTGCCTTGATTTGCTTTTAACACAGCCGTTGCATTAGCAACTTGTTGAGTTCGTTGGACCGGATTTTGATGCATATTAATTAATATCCGAATCAACTCATCGACATTTTTTGTCCATTGAATAGCCTGTGCTTTCTGTAGATCAGTACAAATCGTTTTTGAATTTTGCATAAAAGGCCCACAAAAGACAGGAATGCCCATAGCAATGGGTTCCAAGACATTATGACCACCAATGGGCACCAAACTTCCCCCGACAAATGCATAATCACTCAGTTGAAAAAACCCGAGCAACTCACCGATACAATCCAAAACGACAACATCGACATTAGGTGTGATAGACTCAGGCCGACTGCGCAATGCCGTTTTAAACGCGTGACGCTGACTTAACTCATAGACCGCTTGAAAGCGCTCGGGACGACGTGGTGCGATTAAAAGTAGAATGCCAGGTATCGCCATCTTAAGTTGAATTAACCGATTTAATAATTGATTTTCTTCGTCATCATGCGTACTCGCCGCAATAAACACTGGGCGATGTTTCCCCCAGGAAACTTTAAATGAACTAAAGCGATCAAGCATTGAACCAGGATGAATCATATCAAATTTCATATTACCCAATACACGCACAATCTGCTGTGGTGCACCTAAAGCAAGATAACGCTGAGCATCCAACTCACTTTGAGCACCAATCAGAGTAAATTGACTTAAAACCGGCTTAAATAAGGTACCTGTTTTTTGATAGTGATGAAACGCATTATCGGATAAACGAGCATTCACTAAGGCCAATTGTAATCCTGCCAATTTAGCATTGTGAATTAAATTTGGCCATAATTCCGTTTCCATAATAACGCCTACACGTGCATTCAAGCGCCTAAAAAAACGTCGTAAACACCAAGGTAAATCATAAGGTAGGTATTGATTTTCAACGCGGGTACCAAACTTAGCTTGCACTTGTTGTAACCCAGATGGGGTCATTGTAGTCACTAACACACGATGCTTCGCCGCAAGCAACCCTTCAATTAGAGGCGTTGCTGCAACAACCTCGCCTAACGAAACGGCGTGCACCCAAATATCAACTGATTTCGGTAACCGTGCCCCTATCGAAAAACGTTCCGCTATACGCTTGCGATAAGCGGGATGCCGCCGTCCTTTCCAAACTAAACGCAATAAAATAAAAGGCATCAATAAATAGAGAAAAAAAGTATAAATTCGTCGCATAACAAACCTTACAGCCATTTTTCTAGGATTATACACCTAACTTAGATTATAATCCCGCATATCCCTTTCATAACTGAGTCCTCATGGAGTTACGTCAATATTTTGCCAAACGTACCTGGTGGGGGAAATTAATTGGCGCATTTTTTGGTTACCTCATTGCGGGGCCTATGGGTGCGCTATTTGGCCTACTTGTGGGTAATTTTTTTGACCGTGGCTTAGCTGAGCATTTTTCCAAACCATACTGGCATTACTTTGCTGAACAAGACCAAGCAGTACGACACGTATTTTTTGAGTCTATGTTCACCATCTTGGGGCATATTGCCAAAACGGATGGTCGTATTTCGGAGGAGGCCATTCAACAAGCAAAACAGATTATGAACCAAATGGAGTTAAACGCAGCTCAAAAAATAGTTGCCCAGAAGTATTTTAATGCGGGGAAAAACACCTCGTTCAACTTGTACAGCATGTTGGGTGACTTACAAAAGGCTATTGGTAGCAAACCTACGTTGATTCGATTGTTTATCGAAGCTCAGTATCAATTCATCCGACAAACCGGAATCACCAAAAAAAAGCTTGATATTATGAATAACTTACTGGCATGCATGCGCCTGGCACCCTTACAACAACAACAGCACTTCTCCGAAGAATTTTCGTGGTATTCAACGACTCAGAATGCGTATCAGCAGCAGCGGTCATCATCTAATCAGCAGAGGTCATCATCAAATCAGCACCATTCCTCATCCAACCAACGCCAGCAATATCATCAACCTCATTACAACCATGAGAACGTGGATGATGCCTATACCGTATTAGGAATAAAATCCACGGCGAGTCAGCCGGAAGTTAAGCGTGCGTATCGCCGTCGAATCAGCCTAAACCATCCCGACAAATTAATCGCGAAGGGTTTGCCAGAAAGTGCTATTAAACTAGCTAACGAAAAAACCCAGCGTATTCGTAAAGCATATGAGCAAATCTGCGCGTTGAGAGGCTGGTGATAATCACCTCATTAATCATCCAAATGTGATTCCCGAGTTAGTCAATAACTCGTGTATTCTCTCAGCCATAAGTTGATGTGCTAAAGCAGTGGGATGGACTGGATCAAAAAAGAAATAACCGTCACAGGCATGACTGCCTTTCAATGTCTTCGGATGTACTGTGGCCACCATGTTTAAAACCGATTTCGATGATGGAAAGTCCAACAGGGCTTCATAACATGTTTCTGTGGTGTTCGAAAATCCGAATCGAGATGGGTCGTCCATCACATGCCCAAACAATTGATCAACATCAAACTGCAGCCACTGTACGCTAGGATTCTCAACCTGCAATTGAGCGACTTTTTTTGCGAGTGTAGCATTATGCGTTTTAGAACAATACGTTAATCCATCCGTTGCCTCAAAATCATGCGCTGCTGGGGTGTTACCTAAATCAGGTAAATTGATAACCAAAATATGCTTCGCACCTCGATCAACCAATCGTTGTAAACTTAGTTTAATATTTCGATTTACTGCATTAATCGTCTCATCCACGTCATCGGGCACTGCTAAATAATTATTTGCTCCCATCCAGACAACAAACAAACTATGCTCATCCGCTTGATTTTGATGTGCTAGTAAATAGCTGTCAATTTCTCGACCCAAGGTAAACAAGACATCGTCATCAAAATCGCCATTTTCGACTAGAACACCCGCACCACCGAATGCGTAGTCCAACAAATGAGCTTTCCAATCACTGGGATATAAGGTGTTCGCTAGACGCTCAACCCATACCGGTCCATTCGTAAAACGTCCTTCATAGTAAGGCGGCGACAAGGGTAACTGATGTTTCATGTACTCATAAAGATTGCCATTATCTGACAGACTGTCACCAAAAACCACAATCTTATGTAAGGGTTCCGCGAAGGATAGTGTGGAAAATAATAGTGCAAAAATAATAAAGAAAATGTTCATCGAAATTCCAATCCATTTTGAGCTCGAACCAGAAATTCCCGCCTTAAAAACCAATAACCAGCAGGATCGCCCTCTCCCATTGATGGGAGAGGGCGATCCTAAGTCAGTCACTATTTTTAAGGCGGGAATCGCTGAGCTCGAACAGAATAACATCAAGCCTTGTTCATGTTATCTTGTTGGTAACTAATCCTAAGCTCCTACAACCTTCAAGTTCATTTGTCTACCACAAACCCACGCCTTATTTAACGCATGAATCATATTGCTATCAATATCTTTCGGCAAACGGACCGTTGAATGGTCATCATGTATTTTTAATGCTGTAATATAACGGCTTTGCAAACCCGACTCATTCGCAATAGCACCCACAATATTACCTGGCTTCACGCCGTGTACGCGACCCACGTCAATACGATACAACTCTTGTACGTAATCAGCAGGTAAAGCTCGACGCTCATCACGTCCACTAGACTTATCATTATCACGTCCACCGACACGAGGGCCTTTGGAATGGCGATCACGCTCTACTCGAACGCGAGCATCTTTAGGTGAGCGATCTGCTTTCACAGGCGGCAATGACGTTGCCCATGGCTTATCCTGGTTCAACATGAATGCTAATACGGCCGCAACATCAACAACAGAGGCATCAACATTACGTTGCAGATACGCATCAATAATACGTTTATAAGCAGGTAAATCGGCATGTCCCATACGCTCATGAATCTTCTTCATAAACGTCACTTCACGTGCTTGTTGAATCATGAAATCATTCGGGATGGTCATTTTTTCAATTCGTTGACGTGTATGACGTTCGATAATGGTTAACATACGCGACTCTCTCGGGGCTGCGAATAAAATAGTCACGCCACTACGACCGGCACGGCCAGTTCGACCAATTCGATGCACGTACGTTTCGCAATCATGCGCCATGTCATAATTGATAACATGAGTCACTCGATCAACGTCCAAACCACGCGCCGCAACATCCGTTGCAACCAATATATCAATAGCACCCTGCTTAAACTGAGAAATAATTCGCTCGCGTAACGATTGAGTAATATCCCCATGAATAGCCATGGCACGATGACCTTGTTGAATAAGCGATTCGGCAACCTCTTCAGTACTGCTCTTTGTTCTCACAAAGACAATCACACCCTGGTAATCTTCGACAGCAAGAACACGCAACAAAGCATCCGGTTTTTGCGATTGCGATGCAACCAAGAAACGCTGCTCTACGGTTTTGACCGTTGCTGTTTCCATTCGAATTTCGACAGAAACAGGATCTTTTAAATATCGTGAGGCAATTTGACGAATTCGCGGCGGCATAGTCGCTGAAAATAATGCGATTTGTCGTTCTTCAGGTAATTTTGCCAAAACCGTTTCCACATCTTCAATAAAGCCCATACGCAACATTTCGTCTGCTTCATCCAAAACAAACGTACGCAAGTTATTTAATACTAATGTTCCACGCTCAATATGATCCAAAATTCGGCCCGGTGTTCCCACGACAATTTGTGCGCCTTCACGCAATTTTTTCAACTGAGGACGATAATCCTGCCCACCGCACAACACAGTAACACGAACGCCCTTTTGGTAAAGACCTAATGTTTCAATGTGCTCGCCAACTTGAATGGCTAACTCACGGGTAGGCGCCAAAATCAAAGCTTGAGGCCCTGTTAGTTCGGGTTGTAAATTCTGCAAAATAGGCAGCCCAAACGCAGCGGTTTTGCCGGTTCCCGTCTGAGCCAAGGCTATCATATCGCGCTTCTGTAACATCCAAGGAATGGTTTGTTGTTGAATAGGAGAAGGCGTTTCGAAACCTAAAGCGGCTATTGCTTTTAATAGGGCATCTGATAGATTAAGATTAGAAAAAGTGATTTGTTCGTTCGGCATATTATTCCTGATAAATCAATGTAAAAACTGGTCAGTATAATATCAGGATTTGAGAGGGATTGCACGCTTTTTATTCTTTAATTTTTTGGAGAGAATGGCATGCGATTTTTTGCATGCATTCTCTCCAAAGATCAAATTAGCCCCATGTGCCAAAAAAGCCGTGCCCATGTTGTCTATTATTATGCCCATGAACGACAACCGCTCGCGCCATGACTGGTGTGTCATTCGCACGAAGAAATAGTTGCGTGTAATAGGGTTTCCCCGAGCTATCACGCGCTATTCCGATACCGGTCAAATTATAATGCCCCATCAAGTTTTGGCGATGCCCGGGGCTATTGATCCATCCAT
Source organism: Legionellaceae bacterium (assembly GCA_030695645.1). Classification (GTDB taxonomy): domain Bacteria; phylum Pseudomonadota; class Gammaproteobacteria; order Legionellales; family Legionellaceae; genus JAUYQG01. Next base: position 526 of record JAUYQG010000048.1, on the reverse strand, counting down.
CCACGACTATTTTTGCCGTTTTATAGTTATACGCCACATTTTCAGCCCCGGATAACGATGCTGGAATCCGTTCATGTAAATGCTCGATTCGCTGGCCAAAACCATCGTGGCCAAACGGAACAGCATGCCGAGCCATATCCTCACTGTGACTTGTTGCTTCATTAATCAAAGCACGATTCATCACGAGTTTAGGCTGTCCGTGTTGAACACGATATTGATTAATATAAACCAGTATCTCAGACGCCAATTTTTGGTCGTCAGGTGCCGTGGCATAAGCGTATGGAGATAAACTCCACATCAAAGGCAACCCCAAAAACAACGTTTTTAAAACACGTCCAATCAATTTCTTCATAACATTTTCCACTTTCTCAGTTATTACATTAACTTGGACTTTGGACAAAAAGACATGAAAAAAGCCTCATGTCTTTCTGTCCAAGAAACTTGAGATCCATTACTCTCAACCAGTTCATTAATTACACTATATGCAACTGTTTTCATAAAATAGTTCGATTTCACCCAGTAATAT
>JAUYQG010000128.1 GCA_030695645.1 Legionellaceae bacterium | reverse complement strand
TTTTTGTACAAAAACAAGTGTTGTTTCATGTAAGGTGAACTGTGATAAATAAGATTTTTTTAACCGGCTAGGCCATAAATTATTTTTTTTGATTACATGAGGATTTAACACGGGCATAAATGGGTTCGCCCAGAATCTCTGTGGAGACGTTTTTCTTCTTTTAAGAATTGGACAATTCGTGTATAATGTTGAATCCATGAACAAGTCTGCTTGATATGCCTCAATTTTGTTAAAATCGAAGGCAACCTCGTGTTCTATTATCGCCAATTACAAGGTTATTATGATTGAAAAAATCCGCAACATTGCCATCATCGCTCACGTCGATCATGGTAAAACAACATTAGTCGACAAATTACTCGAACAAACCGGCACATTGAATGATCGTGCACCTAAAATCGAACGATTAATGGATTCTAACGCGTTGGAAAAAGAACGCGGCATTACTATTCTTGCTAAAAACACATGTGTGCATTGGAGTGGTTATCAAATTAATATCGTTGATACGCCAGGACATGCGGACTTTGGTGGTGAGGTTGAGCGTATTTTGTCTATGGTGGACAGTGTTCTGTTATTAGTAGACGCGGTGGATGGTCCTATGCCGCAAACCCGTTTTGTGACACAAAAGGCGTTTGCTCGAGGATTAAATCCCATTGTTGTTATTAACAAAATTGATCGCCCAGGTGCCAGACCGCATTGGGTCATGGATCAAGTTTTTGATTTATTTGATAATTTGGGCGCCAATGACACGCAATTGGATTTTCCCGTGGTTTATGCATCGGCGCTTAATGGCTATGCTAAATTAGATTTGGACGATGAAACATCGGATATGAATGCGTTGTTGCAAACGATTGTTGATCGAGTGGCAGCTCCCGATGTGGATGCCGAAGGCCCGTTCCAGATGCAAATCAGTTCACTGGACTATTCCTCTTATGTCGGGACTATTGGGATTGGGCGTGTTAGTCGCGGTCATGTTAAAGCGAAAGCACCAGTAAAAATTATTGATAAAGATGGGAATGTACGCAGCGGACGTTTGTTGCAATTGCTTGGCTTTAAAGGTCTTGAGCGTGTGGAAATTGAAGAGGCACGTGCCGGTGATATTATTGCTGTAACGGGAATCGACCAATTAAACATCTCCGATACCATTTGCGATCCAACGATTGTTGAGGCATTACCGCCATTAACTGTCGATGAGCCCACTATCAGCATGACGTTCCAAGTGAATGATTCGCCTTTTGCTGGTCAAGAGGGAAAATACGTTACCAGTCGAAAGATTCGTGAACGATTACAAACGGAACTTCTCCACAATGTGGCGCTTCGCGTGGAGGATACCGAAGATCCTGATAAATTCAGAGTCTCGGGTCGTGGTGAGTTGCATTTATCCATTTTGATTGAAACCATGCGTCGTGAAGGGTATGAAATGGCTATATGCAAACCTGAAGTCATTATGCGTGAAGAAGATGGTGCCCAGCTAGAGCCCTACGAGCGTTTGACTGTTGATGTGGAAGAGAATCACCAAGGCACTATTATGGAAAAACTGGGTGAACGACGCGGTGAATTGCAAAACATGGTTCCAGATGGTAAAGGACGTGTTCGTCTTGATTATCAAATTCCAACGCGTGGCTTGATTGGTTTTCATACGGAATTCTTATCAGCAACATCCGGAACTGGTTTGATGTATCATGTTTATGATCATTACGGCCCCGCTGTTCGTGGCCGAATTGGTAAACGTAATAACGGCGTGTTGATTGCAAACTGTGGTGGTACGGCGCGAGGATTTGCATTATTTAATTTACAGGATCGCGGACGTTTATTTGTTGAGCCCCAGTTGGTTTGTTACGAAGGCATGATCGTTGGTATTCATGCCAGAGACAATGATTTAGTCGTCAACATCACGAAAGAAAAGCAACTTACGAACATGCGCGCATCGGGTACGGATGAAAATATCGTGCTGACGCCGGCAATTAAATATACGCTGGAACAAGCTTTGGAATTTATTGATGACGATGAATTAGTCGAAGTTACACCAAAATCGATTCGATTACGTAAAAAAGAGTTAAATGAAACCGCTCGTAAGCGTACATCACGTTCCAATAATGAGGATGCGTAAATCATATGGCCAAACGATTTAAGCGTGTTATTCTTTACGCACGTCAATTGCGTGCTAATCAGGATATCAATGAAACCCTTCATCATTTGATAGACTTTTTGAAGAGTCAAGCGTTTGAATCGTACGTTGATGCCGATACGGCAGCATGTTTTGATCTCAAACTCCCCATGTTGTCGCGAGATGACATGAAATCCAATCACGATCTGATCGTGGTTGTGGGGGGGGATGGGAGTTTGTTATCGGCCGCACGTATGGCAATTCAGGTTAACGTTCCTGTTATTGGGATCAACCGCGGGCATTTAGGGTTTTTAACGGATATCTCGCCGCATGATTTTGAAACGCAATTAGGCGCGGTGTTATTAGGGCAATACACGGACGAATACCGTTCGTTATTGCACATGCGTATTCATCAGGATGAAACCACCTATCTTCAGGGGGATGCGCTTAACGATGTGGTGTTGAGCCGTGGTAATGAAACTCGTTTAATTACGTTTGATGTGTACATCAATGATCAGTTTGTTAGCCATTATCGTGCGGATGGTTTGATTTTAGCGACTCCTACAGGGTCAACCGCATACGCCTTGTCTGCTGGCGGGCCAATCATGCATCCACAACTTGATGCGACCGTTATGGTGCCTATGTTTTCTCACAGCCTTAGTTCGCGGCCATTGGTGATTGATGGACAGTCGATTGTTGAGTTACGGATTAGTGAGAGCAATGACAACGATCTGCAAATTAGTTGTGATGGGCATGAGTCGTGTCTCATTAAACCAGGACAACGGATCAGCATTCAAAAAAATAAACGGCAATTGCACCTATTGCATCCTACTGATTACCACTATTATGATACATTAAGAATAAAGTTGGGTTGGGGATCAACAGGATGAATTATGCTCACCTCGTTACGCATTGAACATTTCGCTATTGTAGACTTACTTGAGTTGGATTTTACTCAGGGCATGACCGCATTTACCGGTGAAACAGGTGCTGGTAAATCGATTATGATTGATGCTTTGATGCTTGCTCTAGGGGAGCGTGCGGACGCGTCGGTGATTCGAGCTGGTGCTGATAAATGTGACATTCAAGCTTGTTTTTCAGTCGAAGCTAATTCACAACCCGCGCAGTGGTTGCATGAGCACGATGTTGCTCATGATGATGGGGAAATTCTCCTGCGGCGAGTGATGTTTGCAGAAGGGCGATCCAAATCTTATATCAATGGCGTACCCTTTCCGCTGCAAAAAATAAAAGAATTAAGCGAATCATTAGTGGATATCCACGGTCAGCATCAGCATCAAACCCTATTGAAGCACGCCACACACCGACAACAATTGGATCAGTACGCGAATCATCATGCTTTGCTGGCGACTGTCCAACAACATCACCGCCAATCTCAACGATTGCGAGAAAAATTAGACGTACTCCAGGATCAGACATCGACTGGTGAGCGAGCTGCTTTATTGCACTATCAATTGGATGAATTGAATCAATTGGCACTACAAGAAGGCGAAGTGCAAGCTTTGCACGATGAACATCAATTATTACATCATGCACGTGAATATCTGGATCACACGCAAGCAGTTACTGATTTGCTGCAAGCGGATGATCAGCCCAATATTAGGCAGAGTTTGAATCAGGTGATGCATTATCTATTGCAACTTCCTCAAGACAATCCGTACATTCGCAATGCCATGGAGCTTATGAATAGCGCACTCATTCAGTGTGATGAGGCTTTAAATGAAATGATGTCGTTTTCGACCCAAGTGCAACTTGATCCTGAGCGTTTGCACGATGTTGAATTGCGTATGAGCGAACTGCATCAAGCGGCGCGTAAATATCATGTGGATGTGAATCAGTTAGCAGCACATGCTCTCCAGTTGCAAGACGAGCTAGCCAGTCTTAAAAACAAAGATGTTGCTCAACAGCAATTGGAGCGTGATTATCAAGAGGCCGTGACGGCCTATGAGACGGCGGCGCTTTTGTTAAGAGAGTCGCGTTGTAAACAGGCTGTTCATTTGGCGCAGGAAATTACGCAAACAATTCAACAGTTGGGGATGCCTAAAGGGTACGTTGAGGTGGAAATTAGTCCGTTGGACAAAATGCACGCTCATGGTTTGGATAAAGTGGAATACAAAGTATGTACTAATCCAGGCATGTCGTCGGATTCATTGGCCAAAGTTGCTTCAGGCGGTGAGTTATCTAGGATTAGTTTGGGTATTCAAATGATCACCGCACAACGCGGCGCCACGCCCACGTTATTGTTTGACGAAGTCGATGTTGGCATCGGTGGCGCTACCGCCGCTTTGGTCGGACAATTATTGCGAAAATTAGGAGAGCGGTTGCAAGTATTTTGCGTGACACACCAACCTCAAGTGGCTTCGAATGCTCATCATCATTTTCTCGTTGAAAAACACACCGACAATCAACAAACCTTCTCACGTATCTCACCTTTAAAAAATCAAGCTAAAATCGATGAAATTGCACGTATGTTAGGTGGATTAACCATCACCGACCAAAGTCGCTCGCATGCTAGGGAATTGCTGGAGTCGGTGGAAGACTGATTGTTGTGCTATTATTATCCTAGCCTTGTCTCACGGATCTTTCTGTATTTCTTCTGTTTCTTCACGGGTCAAGCCAGTACTCATTATGACTAGCAATTCTGGGTGAACGAGGTAGGGTGGGCAAAGGAGCTTGCGACGTGCCCACCGTTGTACCACTGCTGGTGGGCACGTCGCAAGCTCCTTTGCTCACCCTACGAATTCAGTGATATTTTGCGAAAAATAATTTTATT
>JAUYQG010000038.1 GCA_030695645.1 Legionellaceae bacterium | reverse complement strand
CCGTTGTACCACTGCTGGTGGGCACGTCGCAAGCTCCTTTGCTCACCCTACGAATTCAGTGATATTTTGCGAAAAATAATGTTATTAAAACGCTACATAGCCCTAGAACAGAGGGCCTTATCGTTCACCCAGAATTGCTGCATACAGCTTTATTAAATTGGACTTTGGACAGAACCGCATGCAAAAAGACGCATGCAGTTCTGTCCAAAGTCCAAATTATTAGATGGTGATCAGTTACGAATGGCCAAGGCCTTTTGCAATGATTTGGATTTTAAAAACGTTTCTTGATATTCGTCTTCTGGATCAGATAAGGCAATGATAGCTCCTCCAACACCAATAGAAAGTTGCTCAGGAGTTATCACTGCCGTACGAATTACAATGTTTAAATCAAGAGAACCATTCAATGATAAATAGCCGATGGAACCTGAGTAAATACCACGCGCTTCGGTTTCTAACGTATTAATAATTTCTACCGTTCGAATTTTAGGAGCACCCGTCATTGATCCGCCGGGAAATGATGCCACAATGCAATCAATAGCAGACATGTCGGACTTTAACTTGCCACGAATGGTGCTAACAAGCTGATGTACCGTTTCGTAGGTTTCAACATTCATTAAACTGGGAACATGCACGCTACTGATCTCACAAACTTTACCGAGATCATGACGCAATAAATCGACGATCATTAAATTTTCGGCTTTAAATTTTTCATCATGCTGCAATTTATCAATTAATTCGTCATCTTCAACTATCGTCTTACCCCGAGGCAACGTACCTTTGATTGGTTTGGTCTCAACATGCCTTTCGGGATCAATCAACAGGTAACGCTCAATAGATGAGCATGCAATCGCCAAATCGCCAAAATGAATAAAAGCCGAATACGGAGCTGGATTCACTTTGCGTAATGCTGTGTAATAAGAATAGGGATTTACTTTGCAATTAAAATGCAATTTGTTCGTTAAACATATTTCATAGCTTTCGCCATCACGAATATGATTTAAACAACGATTAATATCATCAATATACGTGTCGTGATCGCGGCTCAGTGAGTAGTTACCCGTGCTGGAAGGCGAGTCATGGCACGGCTCAGATAAATCATTGCTTGCTTCTAATAATTGCTCGGTTTCCTCAAACCATGATTGATACAAAAGATCGGAATCATCCTGTATTAGCGCTAATAAGTAACACGCTTGTTCGTCATGATCAAACACGATAACGCGATCTAAAAACAAAAACTGGGAATCAGGGTATTTTGATGCATGTCCCGCTGGAATACCCAACGTTAACGTGTATAACTCATACCCAAAATAACCAATGAAACCACAATGAAACTGAAACGGCAGATCATAAGCAGGAATCGCGTAATGACTTAACTCTTCGTTTAAATAATCAAAGATACTCATGGAAAGTTGCGTTTCATCACGACCTTGACGACGAATGATAATATTCGTGTTTACATCATAGCGCACAGAAAAACTAAGCGGCCCATTAAGACAACCCATAAACGAAAATCGGGAAATATCGGGAATAATTCGACTGCTGTCTAGCCAGACTGTGTCAGCTGCATGGTTCAATAGGTGAGTAAAGGCTCTCTCGGGATCATACGATTTGACTAGTTTTTTAACCTTGAGTTGATGGGAGGTCTGCTTCTGGATTCGCTCATCATGGTGCCCAATCTTGATGCGGTCGACAACGATATGATTCCGATCGGTAATCCGCATGAAATTCGTCAATAATTGTTTTCCATGCTCAGTGCAAATTGACTCAGGATGATATTGCACACCCCATATGGGTCGCGTGCGATGACGAACTCCCATAATGACACCATCAAGAGTTGTCGCTGTAATCTCTAAACAATCAGGTAATGTTTCATGGCTAACCAACGAGTGATATCGAACCACGTTAAACTGATTTGGAATATCAGTAAACAGGACATCACCCGTATGTTGGATGGTGCTCAATCGGCCGTGCATAGGCTCAAAGGCATGAATCACCGCCCCACCAAACACACTGCAAATTCCTTGATGTCCTAAACATACTCCCAAAATAGGCACCGTACTTTCTAATAAAATACGTGCGCATATTCCAAAATCAGTTGCTTTATCCGGATGCCCGGGACCTGGAGAAATGATAATATTATCATATTCAATCGATGCAATGTCCTCGATATCATGTGAATCATTTTGAATAACGATAGGGAGTTCGCCATTAATTTCTGCTATCATCTGATATAAATTATAGGTAAATGAATCATAATTATCGATGATTAGCGTTTTCATAATAGTTTCTTAAACTTTATCGTTGAAATCCAATAAGATGGACACTATAATGCATTGGTTAAAAATCCGCAACCATGAATAAAAACAATGAATTATGTAAAAATAAAAGAATTAATTTCGTCAGAAGATCTCATCAAGCAACGACCTCTTTCGACAGAAAACGCGCTATCTATTTTACAGCACCGAAAAGAAATCAAAGCCATTCTTGATGGCCGTGATAATCGTAAGCTCATTATAGTCGGGCCTTGCTCAGCCTGGCCTAAAGAAGCAGTAATCGAATATGCCAATCGATTAGCCATGCTCAATACTCGTGTGAAGCATGCTTTGAAGATTGTTATGAGAGTCTATCCTCAAAAGCCACGCACTTTGCTGGGCTGGTCAGGGGCTGTGTTTCAACCCGATCCATTCACACCAGTAGATATCAACGAAGGCATGCAGTACACCCGAGATATGATCATGAGGGTAATTGAATTAGACTTACCCGTTGCCGCTGAAGCATTATACACGCACTTTCAAGATTGTTATTTAGAACTTCTTAGCTGGGTAGCAATCGGTGCCCGCAGCAGTGAAAATCAAGAGCATCGCGTGTTTGCTTCTGCCGTAGATATTCCCATAGGGATGAAAAATCCAACACACGGGTCAATCAATATTGCATTAAATAGTGTCATTGCGGCTCAAAACCCTCACCCCGCTATTTTTAACGGTTATGAGAGCAGGACTTTAGGTAATCCCTATGCTCATTTGGTTCTGCGTGGCGGTGATAACAAACCTAATTTCTCAAACGAGAATCTTGATGAAGTAAACCAGATCATAAAAAAACATCCCATCATGAATCCCGCCGTTATCATTGATGTAAATCATGATAATTCAATCATTGATGACGTTCGCGACTATCGTCAACAACCCGAATCAATATTCCGTATTTTAGAAAGCCTCTCGAAGCGTTCCGAGTTAGAAAACTTAGTAAAAGGATTTATGATCGAAAGTTTTATTAAAGACGGGAATCAAGCTCTTGATCAGGTAAGCCCATCCACCATTGATTTAGGTGGATTATCCCTTACCGATCCTTGCATTGGTTGGGAAGGGACCGAACGGTTGATTTTGAGTTTGGCGCTAGTACCTTGAGCCCTTACAAAAGTAAAGGTATACTCCTCAACCTTTTTGTTTTTTATTGTTAACCACACCATGGTAAAACCATTTTTAATTCCAGACCACACAGCCACAAAACAAAAGTGGGGACAATTATATGGCAGTAGTTTACCGCTGGCTTTAGCGGAGTATTGCCAACAAAAGCAAGGGGTCAAACTACTCGTTGCTCCGGACAACTTAAGTGCCGGTCAATTACTAGCTGAACTGCGCTTTTTTCTAGACGATAATAAGCTATCTCAGGAACTTCTGTTATTTCCCGACTGGGAAACCTTACCCTATGATCAATTTTCTCCACATCAAGATATTATTTCTCAACGTTTATACACTCTGAGTCGTCTGCAACAAACAACCCATGCCATTATCATCACCGCAACCAGCACCATCATGCATCGGCTTTGTCCACAACAGTTTTTAAATCAACACGGTTTGATTTTAAAACAAAAACAAACCTTGGATGTGAATCAATTTCGCCAGCAACTGCAACAGGCTGGTTATTATTGTGTGAATACAGTACTGGAGCATGGGGAATTTGCCGTACGTGGTTCGATCATTGATCTCTACCCCATGGGCAGTACGTTGCCATTTCGTATTGAATTATTTGATGATGAAATTGATAGCCTAAGGCGATTTGATCCTGAAACGCAACTCACGATCGAAAAAATCGATCGCATTGACGTATTACCAGCTCGTGAATTCCCCTTGAATGAGCAAAGCATTGGTTTATTTCGACGAGCATTTCGTAATGAGTTTCAGGGCAATCCTAGTCAATGTCCCTTGTATGAATCCATAAGCAATGGACAATTTCCAAATGGAATTGAATACTACTTACCTTTATTTTTTGAAAATACCGTAACTTTTTTTGATTATTTACCCAAAGACACTTCCGTTTGCCTAATTGAAGCAACACACGTCTACGCCGAGCAGTTTTGGCAAGAACTCACGACACGATACAATCAACGTAATTATGACATCACCCGTCCTCTGTTGGCCCCTGCCCGCTGTTTTTTATCACCCAGTGAGTTATTAGCTCGGGCCAACGAGTATCAGCAATTACGTGTTTATCATAAACCCATAGAAACGACCAAAGGTCATATTTATAATTTTACGATTGATAAACCTCCTGCATTACCTGTCGAACGACAAAGTGAACAACCTCTCGCTCGAGTCAGCGAGTTCATGAGACAACCTAATCGTCGATATTTGATTGTGGTTGAAAGTGCCGGGCGACGTGAAATGCTACTTGATATGCTCAAACAAAGTAACATTCATCCTAAAATTCAAACCTCATGGTCTGAATTTATTCAAGACACCGCCCCGATCAATATTACGTTAGGGCCGTTATCCTATGGTGCCGAACTCACCGAGCAAGCGATCTCCATTTTAGTCGAGTCGCAGTTTTTTGGTGAGCAAAGCGTCCCTCAGCGACGGAGTAGCGGATCAAAAACAGTCAACCCGGATTTGATTATCCGCGATTTGTCGGAATTACGAGTCGGAGCTCCTGTTGTACATTTGCAATTTGGTGTAGGACGTTACCTTGGATTGCAAACGTTTGAGCATGACGGTAATGCAAACGAATTTTTAATTCTCGCGTACGCGGGTGACGACAAAATCTATGTTCCTGTGACATCACTGCATCTGATAAGTCGTTACACAGGATCAGATAGTGATCATGCGCCCTTACATCGCTTGGGTAGTGATCAATGGCAAAAAGAAAAAAAGAAGGCCGCCGAAAAAATTCATGATGTTGCCATCGAGTTACTGGAAATTTACGCAAAACGTGAGGCAAAACCTGGGTTTGAATACGAGTATCATGTTACTGATTATCAACGCTTCGCCAGTGGGTTTCTCTTTTCAGAAACCCACGATCAGGCCCAGGCTATTCATCAAATTATTCAAGATATGCGATCACCAAGACCTATGGATAGACTTATTTGTGGGGATGTTGGGTTTGGAAAAACGGAAGTGGCGATGCGAGCGGCTTTTATTGCCGCTCAAAATGGCAAACAAGTGTGCGTACTCGCACCAACCACATTGCTTGCTGGACAACATTTTGAAACGTTTCGTGATCGCTTTGCGGAATTCCCAATAACCATTGATTTACTTTCACGATTTCGTAGTGGCAAAGAATCAACGCAAGTTATTCAATCTTTAGCAAATGGACGAGTCGATATTGTCATCGGGACCCATAAGTTATTTCAAAATAACGTGCAATTTAGTAACTTAGGTTTATTAATCATTGATGAAGAGCATCGATTTGGTGTTAAACAAAAAGAGCATATGAAAGCACTACGTGCTCAAGTCGACGTGCTGTGCATGACAGCGACCCCCATCCCACGAACATTGAATATGGCTATGGCGGGTATTCGCGATATTTCTCTTATAGCCACTCCCCCAGCAAAACGCTTAGCTATTAAAACGTTTTGGCAAGAGCGAAACGACTCCATTTTACGCGAAGCGATGCTTCGAGAAATTTTACGTGGCGGACAAGTGTTCTTTTTGCATAATAATGTCCAAACAATTGAGAGAATCTGTCAAGATTTGCAAACACTAGTTCCTGAAGCAAAAATTCGCAGTGCACACGGTCAAATGCGCGAACGAGAATTAGAACGTATCATGTCCGATTTTTACCATCACCGTTTTAATGTATTGGTGTGCACAACCATCATTGAAACAGGGATAGATATTCCGACAGCCAACACCATTATTATCGATCGAGCTGATAAATTTGGCTTGGCTCAGTTGCATCAATTACGGGGTCGGGTTGGTCGTTCACATCATCAAGCCTACGCCTATTTACTAACACCCAATGAAAAATTACTTACCCCTGATGCCATAAAACGCTTAGAAGCAATTGTATCTCTGGAAGACTTAGGTGCTGGATTTACACTAGCGACGCTTGATCTTGAAATTCGCGGGGCCGGAGAATTACTAGGTGAAGGACAAAGTGGCAACATGCATGCGATTGGATTTAGTCTCTACATGGAGATGTTAGACAGGGCCGTGCATGATTTGAAGTCAGGAAAAACGCCTGAATTAGCAGCCCCCATGCACCAGGGTCCTGAGATTGATTTACGACTATCTGCAATCATTCCAGACGATTATATTGGTGATGTCCATACTCGGCTGATTATGTACAAGCGCATTGCCAACGCAGAAGACAAATCGCAATTACGCGATTTACAGATTGAATTAATTGATCGTTTTGGATTATTACCTCAATCGGTAAAGCATTTGTTTTTAATTACCGAGCTAAAGTTTTTAGCCAATAAATTAGGGATCACCCGCATCACCGCCTCCGGACAAAGCGGTAAAATGGAGTTTAATGAACAGCCAGCCATTAATCCTACTGAGTTAATCAAACTAATTCAGCTGCATAGTAAACGCTATCAGTTAGAGGGCCCCACAAAATTACGTTTTATCCTCGATGGTAGCAACCACGAAGAACGCATTCATGAGATTACGGCGTTGTTGTTAAAGCTTTCATAATTGGACTTTGGACAAAAAGACATGAGGCTCTTTTCATGTCTTTTTGTCCAAAGTCCAATTCATAACGTGCTTGCAGAGAATGCGGCTCACAGCGATAATAGCTTACCTTGAATTATTAATGAGTCATGATGGAATTTCTAACAGAATACGGTTTGTTTTTATTAAAAGCCTTCACTATTGTTGTTGCATTGCTGTTTTTAGTCGCAGGTTTGTGTGCTGTCAGTCGAAAACCGAAACCAAAACTCGAGATCACCTATTTAAATGAACAATATGAAGATATAAAAAATAGAATGGAAAAAGAAACACTGGGTATTAAATCGAAAAAGAAAAAAAAGAAAAAGAAAGAAAAAGAAGACAAACCATCTTTATATCTTATTGATTTTAGTGGGGACATCAAAGCATCGCAAGTTGACGAATTACGAGAAGAAGTTTCGGCTGTGCTTTCGGTGGCCACACAACGTGATGAAGTGGTTGTGCGTGTGGAAAGTCCTGGTGGTACCGTAAATGGCTACGGCTTAGCTGCTTCACAACTGCAACGAATTCGCGACCGTAACATTCCTTTAACGGTGTGCATTGATAAAATAGCAGCCAGTGGCGGATATTTAATGTCATGCGTTGCCAATCAAATCATAGCAGCCCCTTTTGCCATTCTTGGTTCGATTGGTGTGGTCGCCCAAATGCCTAACTTTCACCGTTGGTTACAAAAAAATGATATTGATGTGGAATTATTAACCGCTGGTGAATACAAACGTACTATCACCCTTTTTGGCAAAAACACAGAAAAGGGACGTAAAAAATTTCAAGAAGATTTGGAAGGTATTCATCAGGTGTTTAGAAACTACATCATGATGAATCGTGACATCGTCAATATTGATGAGGTGGCAACCGGTGAACATTGGCTTGCGAAAGATGCCTTGGATTTAAAACTAGTTGATGCGCTACAAACAAGCGATGAATATATTAATCAAAAGATCAGCACCTTTAACGCTTATAAAATAAAGATGCTCTGTAAACAAAGCCTGGTCACCAAGCTATTAAAGCCTACCATGAAATTACTACATCCTTGGGCCTAAGATAGCCAGCGGAGGTTGTGCCGTTCTGCACAACCTCCTATACTGCGCTTCTTCAAAGTCCAAGATCTGCAACATTTTTATTTTAAATTACGCAATTTCATCAAATCATTGCTACGCTTTAATTAAAGATGCGTCAATTTCTGACTTTACGATTTTTCATGGTCAGATTTTACCTGTCGTTATAGCAACTGATGAGGACGAAATAATGAAAAAAAATACACCTTGTCTCATTTTGTTAATCTGTTTAATGAGCCCAACTTGTTTTGCCGCAGAGCATGAAATTGCCATTACCATAGATGATCTACCCTTTGTTGGTACTAACAGTAATGACGCTGGCAACCTAAAACGCACTCACGAGCGGTTCATGAGAATTCTCGATAGTTTAGTTGAAAATCAAGTGCCAGCAACAGGATTTATAATTGCAGGCTCTATCGGTAAAGGTCAGTGGGAATTACTGAACGCCTTTCGAAAAGAAGGCTTTGGACTTGGTAATCACACATACTCGCATGCCAGTCTAAACCGAGTATCTTCGACTCAATACATTGACGAAATTGCACACGCAGACAAAATATTACAACCTGTGATGACGCAACCTAAGTACTTCCGCTATCCTTATCTCGCCGAAGGAAACGGCTCAAAAAAACAAGAAATTCAAGACTATTTATCATCTAATCAATACATCATAGCCCCAGTGACCATTGACAGTAAAGACTATGAATATAACGAACGATTTTTACGTATTTCTTGGCGAGTACGAAATCAATATTTAAATCAAATTAAACAACAATATTTAGCGTACATCTGGAATCAAACCTTAAAATCAGAAAAACATTCGAAAGATCCGAATGCAAAACAAATATTATTAATTCATGCTAATTTATTAAACAGTTATTGTCTTGGGGACATTATTCAGATGTATAAAAAACACGGTTATCGATTTATCAGTCTCAGCGAAGCCCTAACCAATACAGCTCCATCTGAAACAATGAGTGAACCTAAGCCAGAACTAACGACCACATCACCGCTACCCATCAGTAAAAACAAATCAGAGCTTACTATCAAACCATCAGCAATATACGAATCTGATGATTATTATGTTAAACAAGAATACAGTCAAAACTATTCAAATGCAGCAATTCTGGGTGAACGATAAGGCCCACCCTACCTCGTTCACCCAGAATTGCTAATTCAAATGTTGGATGGCTATCGGATTGGGAAAAAGGTTGATAGACTACGTCTTTTTCTAGACAGGATAACGAATGACTGCCACCATATTTTGTATTAAGTTAAAACGAGACGCAGTGCCTTTAAATAGCCCTCCTTTTCCAGGCAAGTTAGGACAGCAACTTTTTGAAAGCGTATCCAAAGAAGCATGGAAAATGTGGCTCGATCACCAAACCATGTTAATTAACGAATATCGACTCAGTTTAATCGATCCAAAAGCACGTGAGTTTTTGTTAACCGAAATGCAAGATTATTTCTTCGGCTCAGGCTCTGAAAAGCCATCTGGCTTCATATCTGAAGAAAAATGACAAAAACGTAACTGCTCGGAGGGTGATCTTAACCCTCGGTGAACGGTCAGATTTGAGTGCAGGTTGGACGAAAACGGTTTCGAAAAAGCGCAGCATACATAGGTATTTGAGCATTTTTCGAAACCGTTTTCGTTCAAGATGCGCCAAATATGGCCGTTCCTTGATACGGAATGAGCATTTACACAAAAACATCATAAAAAAAATGAGATAACATCTTGACTCAAATCCATTCTCGGAGTCTAATAGCAACCTCTGGCCAGATAGCTCAGTCGGTAGAGCAAAGGACTGAAAATCCTTGTGTCGCTGGTTCGATTCCAGCTCTGGCCACCATTAGAATCAATAGGTTACGTGGTGGCACTCAAATTCATAAGAAGATAAAGAAAAAAATGCAACCGGTTTGTAACCGCATTTTCTCAACTTCGTCTATAAAACATAGTTTATTGGCATTGGTCACTTCCTTTAAAACCCGCGCTGATAACAATCAGAGTATTCATGTTATGAATCCAACACCTCTACTATTTCCGTGGGTATAAACACCATAAGCAAAACAAAAGAAACCAAATAAGAATCCTGAAAGGACTCCAAAATATAGCCACGGTCTTTTACATTTCATTGGTCATTATCATCCAAAAGGATCCAGCCGTGTTCATTTACTTTATTAATGTGCTTTTCCTCTAATTGGACTTTGGACAGAAAGACATGAAAAAAGCCTCATGTCTTTCTGTCCAAGAAACTTGAGATCCATTACTCTCAACCAGTTCATTAATTACACTATATGCAACTGTTTTCATAAAATAGATCGATTTCACCTAGTAA
>JAUYQG010000037.1 GCA_030695645.1 Legionellaceae bacterium | reverse complement strand
CCGTTGTACCACTGCTGGTGGGCACGTCGCAAGCTCCTTTGCTCACCCTACGAATTCAGTGATATTTTGCGAAAAATAATGTTATTAAAACGCTACATAGCCCTAGAACAGAGGGCCTTATCGTTCACCCAGAATTGCTGCCTGGCCACATCCTAACAAGGATTGTTTCGCATCACGGTTCAGAGTGTTGACCTCTGTCTGTTCGCGAGTTTTCGGCTGGAACAGGCAGTAGTTCACCATAGCTTTCCCAGCAAAAATCGAGCCACCCACTACAGCGATTGCACCTGCCGCTCTTAATCCTATAATCGCTGCCACACTATATCCCACACCATAATGCGCTAACGCCAAAGCAACAAGACCTAAGACCAGCATACCTACTGCAAGATATAATCCATTGGCGCTAAAAACCAAACTACCCATATCATTCAAAGTGCGTCGCAAGCCAGATACAGCTAAAGTCTCTTGATTAGACGGAGACCCAACATCCCCTTGAGAAAGCATATTACTTTTTGTTTGTTCTGCTGCATTTAATTCGAACGAAGAAGACGTATTTATAGCCTTACTTCGGTCTATTTTCTCTAAGTCATCTGTGCAAAAAGCTGATTTAAGCTGATCACGAAGTCTATCTTGTCTCAAAGGGTATGTCTCACAAGCTACAACAATCGATTCAATATCTGATTGAGTAGCTCCTATCGCTTGTAATTTTTTTATTGTAATCAAATAAGCAATAAACTGACGTTGACTGACTTCCTGAGTTATTGCTTTGTATATTGGAGCTATGTGATCAACACTCGTTATTAATTCAGCAACTTGCGCTCCAGTCTTAATCCATGTCACCTTTGACGTCCAGTTTCTTGCCTGTAAGAGCGTTTTTATTCGATTTAAATCCGCCAAAATATCATCTGTCTGATGATATGGAACTAACTCATTAATAACTGACTGATAGTCACTCTGGTGATGTATCATCTTCGGGATGGATATACTAAGTTTCAAAGCTTGTATTGTCGTTACCCTTTGATATGTTTCGGGATCCAATAATAGATCCTTTAACAGTGGTAGATCTAACTCAGTATTTTTCTGAATATCTTGATGATTTTGCATGATGCACCTTTTTTAGGAGAATTCGGTCTTAATCGGCGGTCGAAGCCATAATTTATAGCCAGTACTGTACCATAGAAAAACAAATAAGTCGAATTAAGATCATAAAAACCGATCAACCACTCGATGACAATAAGGAGTTTTGGGATGCTTTTGATAATAATCTTGGTGATAATCTTCCGCTTTCCAAAAAACATCAGCGGGTTGAATCTGAGTAACAACTGAATAACCATTCGCTTTCAATTGATGGGATAAATCCATCACGCAATCGTGTTGAGCCTGATTGTAATAAAATACGGCACTTCGATATTGGAAACCAATATCCGGACCTTGGCCATTATGTTGTGTAGGATCATGAATTTCAAAAAATCGTTTTAAAACAGTAGAGTAATTGGTTTTAGCGGCATCAAACACCACCCGAACGGCTTCCACATGTCCTGTATCACCTTGACAGACTTGTTCATAAGTTGGTTCACTAACCTCACCACCTAGGTAACCAACCTCTACAATTAATACACCAGGAATTTGTCGAAGGTAATAATCTACCCCCCAAAAACACCCACCCGCAACAATCGCCTCTTCCGTATCCAAAACAGTTTCATCCGCAACAAAATCAACAGCCGCTGCATTCACACAGTGACGCACATTTTTATCCGTAAAGTGCTCACCCGTAAAAACATGTCCCAAATGCGCATCACAACGATTACATAGAATTTCTATCCGCCGCCCATCCGCATCCGGCAACTGTTTTACAGCATCCTCAATAGTGCCATCAAAACTAGGCCAACCACAACCCGAGCTGAATTGACTGTGCGCCCTAAATAAAGCTAATCCACAACGTCGGCATAAATAGCTTCCCTCTGTCATGACTGTGTTATAAGCACCAGAATGCGGATGTTCCGTCGCTTTATCACAAATAACTTGACGTGCGAATGGTATAAGACTTGCGGTTTTGTCGAGATACGTAGGCATAAATAACTCCGTGGTTAATATGATCGATATTATCCCTGAAATCGCTTATTCACTCCATTAGGTTTAGCATGTTTTTCAATGTACTGAATAATTTTACCCGCAATATTAATTTGAGTAGCGCGCTCAACACCCTCTAATCCTGGTGATGAATTAATTTCCAATACCAAAGGCCCATGATTAGACCGAACAATATCAACCCCAGCAACTTTTAACCCCATGGCCTTGGCCGATGCTACTGCAATTCGACGCTCTTCTGAAGATAGTTTCACCTTCATCGCCTGACCACCCTGGTGGACATTCGCACGAAACTCACCTTCTTTAGCTTGACGTTTGATGGCCGCAACCACTTTATCTCCCACCACCAAACAACGAATATCCGTACCGCGCGATTCCTGAATAAATTCCTGAACTAAAATATTAGCACTCATTTCTTTAAATGCGTTAATAATACTCACTGCCGATTGATGACTGTCCGCTAGAATCACGCCTTTACCCTGCGTACCCTCTAACAACTTAATCACCAACGGCGCGCCGCCAACCATTCGAATCAAATCCTCGGTATTATCTGGCGACTGCGCAAAACCCGTTAACGGCATCGGGATACCCTTTCGTGCCAACAACTGCAAAGAACGAAATTTGTCTCGAGAGCGCGCAATGGCCAACGATTCATTCAAAGCATACATACCCATGGCTTCTAAATGCCTAAGCACCGCTGTACCGTAAAATGTATTAGACGCGCCAATTCGCGGAATAACCGCATCAAAGTACTCTAAGGCAGCCCCACCACGGTAGTGAACTGTCGGACTGGATACGGCGACATTCATATAACAATTCAGTGGATTGATAATGCTGACCGTGTGTCCAGCAAGTTCCCCAGCTTCCACCAATCGTTTATGAGAATACAAATCTGGGTTAGTCGCCAGTATGGCAATTTTCATGTCGTAGTATTTCCTTAATTAATCAATAACAAAAAGTCGCTGGCAATATGCTCAGCGTTATGAGGTGTCGTAAAAAAGGCCACCAAATGCCCCTGTGGATTAAACAACATCACAGCTCCAGTGTGCTCAATATCATCTTGTTGCGAATCACCCACACCTTTGCGTACAATTTTAGCATAAGCAATGCCCATGTCACGCGTCATCGCATGAATGGCATCATCATCGCCTCGCGCACCATAAAAATGCGAATCAAACGCGTTCACATATTGACCCAAATGTTCTAGACTATCACGATCTGGATCCAGTGTAATCATCACAACATGAGGCAACACGCGAGCTCCCTTTTTTTCCAACAACCGATGCGTTTTTCCAAGCTCAGCCATGGCCGTTGGACACATATAACCGCAATGCGTAAATCCAAAAAATAGCATGGTCCACTGACCACGAAGACTCGCGTTGTTAAAAGGCTGATTATCTACGCCCATCAAAGAAAATTCATTAACTTTCCGCGGAGTATCTAATAAAGTCCCATGAAATAAACGTTTGTCAATCACTTTTTTTGCATACACTTGTTGAGCAATATACAAACCTGAAACACAAGCAACAACAGCTAATAATACCGCTACCGTCAAAACAACACGATTTTTAGGGTTTAACATGTCTATCCTCTTTCATCGGTCTCATCACACATAATGATCAACCAATAACAACACAAACAACAACATCAAATAAATAATCGAAAACCGAAATGTACGCATCGCCACAACCGGTTTTTCACTGCGCATCAAAACAATAGCCCAATACAAAAAACGAGCTCCTAACGCAAGAGCACCGACCAAGTAAACCCACCCACTCATGCCCACAGCAAAAGGCAACACACTGACGACCATTAACAATATGGTGTAGAGCAACACACTCAGTTTGGTGAAACGAATACCGTGAGTCACTGGCAGCATGGGAATTTCGGCATGCTGATAATCCTCAAAACGGTAAATCGCTAAAGCCCAAAAATGCGGTGGGGTCCACGTAAAAATGATAAGGACCAACAATAAAGCTTGCGGATCCAATTGATTCGTTACAGCCGTCCATCCAAGCAAGGGAGGAGCGGCTCCAGCCAAACCACCAATCACAATATTTTGTGGGGTTGCACGCTTTAAATAGCCTGTGTATACACCTGCGTAGCCAATTATCGTGATAAACGTAAGCACTGCCGTCAGAGTATTTACAAAATATGCGAGCACTCCCAGACCACTAACACCCATAATACCAGCGAACCATAATGCTTGCGTCACCGAAACCCGTCCGCCAGCAACCGGTCGTTTTTTAGTCCGAGCCATCAACTGATCAATACGTTTGTCCACTAAATGATTAATGGCCGCAGCACTACCGGCGCACAAGGCAATCCCCAGTAAACTCGTCAACATCAATGGCACAGGGACCCATCCAGGCACCGCCAAATACATGCCGACTACCACGGTTAATAACATCAGTGCCACAACACGTGGCTTACACAACTCCAAATAATCACGCCACAAAGGATAGGCCTGTTTAAGCACAGCGAGCATACACAGCTCCTTTGACAACCAAATATCGAAGACTAGCCATTGTCGCCAAAAGCAACGCTGCGACACCATTATGCGCTACAGCAACCCATAGAGGCAATAAATAGACAACATTTAGCACACCCAAGCTAAATTGCATCAATACTATTATGATTGCCGCTAACGCGACAATACGAATGGACGTAAGGTGGATACGGCACAGCATTAATCCGGATACAAACAACACATACGTTGCCGTCACAATCGCACCAAGTCGGTGCAGCATTTGAATCGTTACTCGACTTTCAGTGTCCAAAAGACCGCCTTGATAATTCGCACCAATGGATTGAAATAAATGAAAACTTCGAGCAAGATGCCGGGTCGGTAACCATTGGCCATTACACTGTGGAAAGCCAATACAAGCGACTCCAGCATAATTAGCACTCACCCAACCACCCAACGCAATCTGACAAAACACAATCACGCAACCCATGGTAACCCAAATGCGCCATACTGGCATACTTGCCCCACGAACAACACTTAATTGCCAACGAAAATAACTAAGACAGGTAAAAATCAAAATTCCACCCAATAAATGCCCCATTACGACCACCGGCAAGAGTTTAAGGGTGACAGTCCACATCCCTAATGCCGCTTGAAAGCCAATCAACACGAACAAGACAACCGGTAATACCCATGGCAAAGAAAGACCCTGCCGCCGATAACGCAATACCTCACATGCGATAACGACAATCAACACAACTAACATACCCGCTGCGTAGCGATGCCCCATTTCGGTCCATGCTTTGCGAGACTCAATTGGTGTATGAGGATATTCACGTTGTGCCTTTGCTAAAGCGTCATGAGTCGATGGCAATACAAATTGGCCGTAACAACCAGGCCAATCCGGGCAACCTAAACCTGCATCAGTTAACCGAGTAAAGGCACCCAACATCACCACAAAAAAAGCTAAAATAACGGCAGCCGTCGAGGCCGTTCGAAGTACGTTCATTCATCGTTTACCAATTGTTTAATATCATGAAATATATCATCCGGTTGACTCACCATCGCATACTTTAAAATCACATAATTTTCCGGACTCACTACATAAATAGCCGGTTTTTTTCCTAAGATCATACGGTCGGACTGATCATGAGCGGACAATACTAACACATGACTATCCTGGTCACGCAATACGTTTAATTCAGCTGCCGATAATGGCGTCACATTCTCATCCAATACGAGATACGTATCAACATGATATAAGCGTCGACCCAAGGCTAATCGAACGCGCGCCAACTCATCCATGTGATGCATGCACTTGCTATCACAAGCTATCCGCGGCGTATTTTTCTCAGCACCCACGGGTTTGTCCGCAAGAGCACGCGGATTCCACAAAATCAAACGCCATTTTTTGCTCTGATCCATCGAGGTCAATAAACTTGGGGGCGTTAATAAAACACCACGGTTCGTCGGAGACGCCCCTAACCAAGTGGGATGATGGAAAAAAACATAAGCAAATAGACCTGGTGCTGCAAAGAGTATAACCATAGCCATTAAAACAATAGAATGACGACGCAATTTAATCATGTATTTCCTGTGTGTTTTAAATTTAGGGCAATAAAAATAATAAAAATCACCAAAGCAATGGCAAACCATTGCACAGCATAGCCATAATGGCGTGTAGGCGGCATAGAAACAATCGCCCATTCCCGCACATAACCGTTTGCATCGGCTTTGTTTTGCCGAATGATAAACGGATATACCGATTTATGCAAAAATTGACTGATTAGAGGTATATCAATCAATTCAACGACGACCAAATTCACACTTTTTTCTTCTAACGCTTGACCCAAAATCCAATGTTTTGACGATGGATAATAGGCGCTACCCAGCACGCGTAAATCACCGGCTGGTATGTCAATATCGGGTAATTTGTAACCTTGCGGATCACGCATGATCCACCCTCTATCAACTAATACAACGGAACCATCCGTCAGTACCAAGGGCGACAATACATCGTACCCAAACTGATGTTGATAATGTTGATTGTCCAGCAACAAGGTGGTTGACAAGACATGTCCTGTTACTTGCAATGTCTGATATTGCTTAGGCAATGCATCCTGAGCACGCCAAGAGGTGGGTCGCCGCATGGCTTCGGCATGGGATGCCATTAATAACTGTTGTTTTTCATGCCCACGATCCAACTGCCACATGCCCAAACGCACAAATAATGCCACAGCAAGTATCGTCAAGAGAAACATTCGTCGAGAAGGCGTGAAAGAAAGATTAAAACAAGTTAAACTAAACACCGTAAATCACCCAGTAATCGGCCATGTTGCTTTGGCAACGACTGACTCCAATAATCAAACCCAAAAGCGGAGTATAACAAATGTTCACTAAAATTATTATCCTTATCGTCATGTTGATTATTATTGGTTCGCTAGCCAGTGGTTTGGTTTTTTTAGTACGCGATAAAGGACAATCTAAGCGCGCTGTCAAAGCGTTGACTTGGCGCATTGCTTTATCACTTAGTTTATTTATTTTTTTATTTTTAGCATTTAAATTTCAGTGGATCACACCACACGCCGTATAAAGGAGCTCTTCATGCTAGTTCGACTCATCGTCACGATCCTTATCATGACATCGACGGCAATCCATGCCGACACAATCGACCATTATATGAACATTGTAAACAATATTCCACAAATGGAAATGAAAGCCGACCCCGAATCACAAGCCTGGGCACGTTCGGCTCGTAATGTTCTTATATTAACAAGTGAAAGCGTTGGGGAAAGTTTGATGCTGGTTAACGACACCTCAACGCGCCAAGGTGCACCTATATTCTGTCTACCACCTAGCATACGTCTCAATGGCATCATGCTCAACGAATTAATTCAACAGACTTACCGTGATATATCAAGTCAACAGAGTGACAAAAACGGCATGACGGTGTCCCAAGTCGCTTTGTTGGGAGTGACCAAATTATATCCTTGCCTGCAGAAGCCAATAAAATAGCAACTTCGACATAAAAAAGTCACATTGATGGCGGTATTTACACAATTCATTATTTATGGTACTATTGTTTTTTAATAAAATGATTACCAAGGCTAGATTATGAGTTTCGACGCATTTATGGCAGCGCTTCAAAATCCAACCGTCCATAATGAACAATTAACATCTATTTTTATAAATGCCGTCAAAGAGGAACAAACGCGTATCGTTGAGGCGTTACCATCTATCGTAATCAAGATGGTGGACAATGAAGATAGCGTGCGATTAATGGAAGTTCTACGGACATTTCTCCCAGGTGATAATCGAATTCGTTATGCTTATCCTGGTGATCAATCCGATCTCTACTGGAAAGAATTCGTGATTGCCAATTTATTACATAATTCGGTAACCCACTATCATTTTTTCAACGCATCCCCTAAGTTCGAGCCTTTAGAGAGCACAGCAGATTATAAGCTGCTTTTTGGATCATTTGAAAAAATCATAGACTACATATTAAGAAACCACGCCATTGACTTGAATCAAATCAAAAATGAATATGGGTCTTTTCTTTTAACTGCTATCATTCGACGATATCCTGCGTTATTTGATTTGGTGATTGAACTGGGAGCCCAGGTTAACGGATCAAACCCAACCAAACAAATAACGAACAGCTCGAACTCTTTTCAATTATTTCCGGGAGAGCCCCATAACTCTAATGTGCGTAGGTCTCGTAGGTTGACTACATTATCCTCTGTTTGGATGGAACAATTTAATAAATTTTCTGGGCAAATAATCCATGAGAGAATTCATTCGTCACCATACAGGAAGTCCTATATAACAATTGAAAACAACCGTATTAGATTTTTCGGACCCTCCAGTATGCCGGTAGAATTAGAATCAATGGCTATGTATGTTGAAACGGCGAGACTTTATCCCTTAACGGCAAGCATTATTGAGATGTCGTGTGATCCATTGAATGATCAATTAAATGCCATTGTTGGTGTGCTATTTAATCACCCTGATATTAATTTTAATTTGTGTGAGTATCAACCGGTTGAGATTGCCATTCATCTGAATATACTTGACGACGTAAAACGAGCGGCCTTATCACCGAAAATGAGGTCCTTAGAAAACCAATTTATAACGGATACACTTTTTAATAAGAACCATGAGGTTTCGTTCTCTCCTTATGCCTATGGATTGTTGCATGAACCGGTGCCAGGCGATGGTCACTGCCTCTATCATGCGGTGGCGTTACGGACAAATAGGACGGTCAATAATTTGCGTCATGCGGTTGCAGATTACATCGAAAATGGGCATCTAAATTGCTTTTTGACCGAATCCAATACACAACAAAGTTATGCAAGAGGGGTTCGAGAGGGTCAATGGGGTGATCAGATTGAAATTACAGCTTTGATGCATATTCTACGTCGCCCAATTGTGGTTTTTCATGAAGCGGGTACACCTCCAACTAAGCCACACCAGACAGATAATTTTCCTGGTGATCCCATTTTTATATATTATAATGGAACGGACCATTACACTGGATTGTTACCTAACGCAGAGACTGAGGCACGATATATTTTAAATGTAATGCTTCCGTTGGTCGAGCGTATTCGCGAGTTACCGAGTGAGCTTACAATGAATGTATTCAGTTTCCTTTCTCCATCAGAGCGACTAGCACTTGTACGGAATACTCGATTTGACGAAGCAGCTCGAGCACTTGAGATGTCTATTTTTAGGCCCATTAACAAAAGAAAGAAACCCGATGATGACATGGAATCTGATATGGACACAGCGAGTAGTCTCGCCAAACCACGAAGCGGTATGAATTCTTAGGGATCTTGAAGTTCGGGATCCCTTAGATCGGCTGCTTCATGGCTTCCTCTATAGTCCATCCACCACCCAGCGCTTTAATCAAATGCACGCTAGCTAATTGACGGCTGGTCCGTATATTTATCAAAGCAATTTTGGATTGAAGGGCTTCGTTTTCAACTTGTACCACGCCTAAATAAGTGTCCATTCCATCTCGCATACGTTGCCTTACCTGATATAAAGCTCGATTAGCCGCTTTGGTTGAAGCGAGTTGTGTCTTCATTTCTTGATTAAGCTTATCCGTTGCAACAAGACTATCTTCAACGTCTTGAAATGCGGTTAAAACGGTTTGCCGATAATTATTCACCGTCTCATAGTAACTTGCTTTTGCTCGTTTTAAATTGGCCTGTAAATAATAGCCATCAAATATCACCTGGCTCACTTCGGGTGGGAACATATTCATTCCAGAAGGAGGACCAAGGGCCCATATTAGGCTTGGATTTGAAAATAAGGACGATATTTTTTGACCCTGATACCCAGCCAAAGCACTTAAATTTAGCGTTGGAAAAAACGCGGCTCTGGCAATACCGATCACGGCATTTGCGGCTTGAACTCGCTGAGCTACTGCGGCAACATCCGGTCGTCTTTCTAACAAAGTAGAGGGTAAATCCGGTGACACAGGCACAAAGCGTAGATGCGCTGTCATAGGAGGAAGATGAAAATTAGCAGGAATATCACCAACCAAAACAGCAATAGCATGCTCAAGCTCGGCACGTTGTAATCGCATATCCGTCGCTGCTGTCTTCGCATTTTCAAGTTGATTCACCGCGAGATCTTCCTCATAAGCCGAGAAAGCACCACCTTCATGCAATTGGTGAACCAAATATAGGGCGTGCTCGTAGGCTTTAACAACTCGATCCAAAGCGACTTGAATCTGATCATCCCCTCTCAGTTGAAAATAGACATCGGCAAGCATGGTATGCAAGCTCAAATCCATCGCGGCCAGATCAAACTCACTCGCGCGTGCCGCATGGGTACTCGCAGAAACGGTGTTACGTATTTCCCCCCAAGCATCAATCTCATACGACAATAAGGCTTGAACTGTTGCCGTATTATACAAAAACCTTGTGGTTGGATAAACGTTCGCTATGGTTTCCGAGTTTTGCTGCCTCGATTGGCCACCTAAACCCAGAATAGTTGGATATAATTGCGATCGCGCGGCTTGTACTAATGCTCGTGCTTCCTGAAATCGCGCATAATAAGATTGTAAACTGGGGTTGCTATTGGTTAATTTTTGTTCAAGAGAGTTCAATGTCTCATCATGATACACAGTCCACCAGGGGCAGTTTTTCTTTATTGTTGCTAAAGAAGGGTTGGCTTGTACCCATGTGCCCGCTTCTTTGTAGTGATTAGAAATTGGCATCACAGGCCGCTCTGATCGAGGAGCGAGATTGCATGACGCTAAACAGAACAACAATGCCATGATCCCATGGTTCGTAAATGATCGGAGTGAGTAGTGACGTTTCATATTAAACTTCGGTGGGCTAGACCAATAACTCGAACGCATTCTCCCTGATAAATTGAATCATCTGGATTCACGATAATGCGTTCCCCCGGTAAAACTCCGCTATTGATTTGAACCTCCTTTCCAAAATCAGTTCCCATGGTAATATGTCTTAAATCAATGTGATTGTGTTTATCCACCACAGCAACTTGCAAGCCCTCAGAACGAAACACCAAGGCATTCACAGGTAAAATCACACTCTTAGGAAGACTATCGATAGTAAACTCCACCATGGTGTAACCTACCTGGTTTTAAGATTTCGTGTTGATTTTGCACTTCAAACTCCGCTTGAAGTGTCAAGGTCACGGGATCAATGGCATCAGCCGTTTTAAGTAATTTAGCAGAAAAAGACTCTCCAGGATGCTCAGTAAAACGCATCGTCACGTGCATGTTTGGTGTAATACGCGTTGAAAACGTTTGTGGAATGTTGACGTATAAACGCAATCGATCCAACTGAACGATTTTAAATAAGGGTTGCGCCTCAGCGGGGTTACTGCCAATATTAATCAAGGCTCCAATATCCGTCTGACGTAACGAAATAACCCCGTTAAACGGAGCAACGAGTCGTTCAAAACTCACCATCGCCGTCAAATACTCAAGATTAGCTTGAGCCTTCACCAACTCAGCAGATAACGCCGCTGCTTCATAGGTTTTGTTATCATTCGCTTGTTTGGATACCGAGTCTGTTTGAACGAGATGATTCCATCGTTTCGCTGTGATTTGAGCTAATTCATTTTGTGCCGTCACAACTTTTAAATACGCCTTGGCCTCGTAATATTGTGCATCCAACTCAGGTCGCTCAATGACCGCCAATAAATCACCTTTTTTTACTCGATAGCCAATATCAACATACCATGCTTTCAAATATCCTTTGGTACGAGCATAAATAGGTGCTTCATGCCATGCCATTGCGCTACCTGGAAGATAAATACGCTCCTGTTGAGACGTAGGTTTGGCCTCAACAACTCGCACCAGCATGGTTGCGGCTAATTTTGTTTGTTTACTTAAGGCAACTGCGGATAGGTGTCGAGAATAAAATACGCTAGCAACCAACACCAACAAGACACAACCCATAAGAAACAATGGCTGTTTGCGTAATTTCCGGAAATTTATCGATGATTTTTTACGCATATTGCGGTCCCTTTCGTCGACTATGCATACTACAAAAAACAGTAGGTACAAAAAATAAAGTGGCTATTGTTGCAAATGACAGACCACCGATTACCGCCCGCCCAAGGGGTGCATTTTGCTCACCACCATCACCAAGTCCTAACGCCATCGGTAACATCCCTATAATCATTGCTAATGCCGTCATCAAGACCGGACGTAAGCGAGTCCCACCCGCTTCCAATGCGGCTTGTAATGGATCAAGACCATCCATCATATTTTGACGAGCGAAACTAACCACCAAAATACTGTTTGCTGTTGCCACTCCCATGCACATAATCGCTCCGGTCAAGGCCGGTACACTGAGTGTGGTATGAGTCAAAAATAACACCCACGCAATACCTGCTAATGCGGCAGGTAATGCCGTAATGATAATAAACGGATCGAGCCAAGATTGAAAATTAATAACAATAATCATGTAAATTAACACAATAGAAAACGCTAGTCCGAAATACAAGGTGTTAAATGTGGATTGCTGCGTTGCAATTTGACCTCGTACAAATAATTGCGAACCCGCCGGCAAATCCTGCTTTGTTTCATCAATAATCAGATTAATATCATGAGCCACTGATCCTAGGTCCCTACCATCTACCCCAGCATAAATATCAATGGAAGGCTGCACATTGTAATGAGATACAACCTGCGGCACGCCCACTCGCGACAGAGTTGCCATCGCGCCTAAAATTTGTGGAGAGGTACTCAGAGTTGGATTCATAATAGGTGTATTCATAAGCTCTGGGATCGTATCGATATTATATTGAGGAGTTTGTGTGGTAATCTGATAGGACATATTATTAGTCGGATCCACCCAAAAATTAGGCGTAGTTTGGAAAGCTCCAGACAATGAAATCATTAAGGTATTACCAATATCCTGCTGAGTAAACCCCAACTCTTTTGCCCGAGTCCGGTCAGTATGCACGTACAAAGCAGGATAACGATCGGATTGACGAAGACGGACGTCAACAGCACCCGGTACCTCTTTCAAACGATTTAAAATCACATTGGCATAACGACGATTTTCGGCGGATTTTAGTCCTGAAATTTGAATATCAATAGCCGATGGTTGACCAAAATTCAAAATTTGACTCACGATATCAGCTGGCAAGAAAGCGAAATTTACGCCTGGAAATGATTTATTTAATTGTTTACGTAATATATGAATATACTCACTGACTGGGTGATGCTCTGGTTTTAACGAAATATACGTGTCGGTATCATTCGCTCCATTAGTAGCGGAACTATTATAAGTTAAATTAACACTGCTGATGGGCAAGCCAATATTATCTACGGTATGATTTAGTTCGTCCGCAGGTATCACCTTTCGAATGACCGAATTGACTTGTGCCGCAAGTTTGGCCGTTTCCTCAATCCTCGTACCTGGTGGAGCAGAGTAATGCAACAAAATTTGCCCAGCATCTACTGTTGGAAAAAAATTAGACCCTAATGATGGCCACAATAATCCAAGTGAGACTAGTACAAAGGCTAAGAATATACCTGCAAATTTTGATCGATTTTCTAATGTCCAGCTCAAATGATTTTGATAGCCCTTACGAAAACATTCAAATTTATAATTAAATGATTGATGAAAGCGCTCGAATCGGTTGGGAACTCGAGACTTGACCTCATGCTCTTGTTTTGCATCCAATAGATAATAAGCCATGGTTGGCAATAGCGTTCGTGATAAAAAATAAGATGCTATCATCGCAAACACTACCGCTTCAGCAAGAGGAATAAACAAGTATTTTGAAACTCCGCTTAAATAAAACATCGGCAAAAACACGATACAGATACAGAGGGTCGAAACAATGGCTGGTGTTGCAATCTGTTTAGCCCCATCCAGGATAGCATCCTTTAATCCTTTGCCTTGATCGATATTCCAATTAATATTTTCAATAGCAACTGTCGCATCATCAACTAAGATACCAACCACCAAAGCTAATCCACCCAACGTCATGATGTTGATGGTTTCTCCTATCATGGCCAGTACCGCTAGTGAACTCAAAATGGCAAGGGGGATCGAGATCGTCACAATAAAAGTACTGCGCAAACTTCCTAAGAACAGCAATATCATGGCCCCAGTCAAAAACGCAGCAATTGCTCCTTCAGACATAACACCATGAATCGCAGCCGTCACAAATATTGCTTGATTGCCTGAAATGACTAACCCCAACTCCTTAGGCATACTGGCTTTGATAAGAGGCAAGATTGCGACCACACGTTGTATGATATTGAGAGTTGATGCGTGACCTGTTTTTTCTACTCCCAACATGACTGCCCGTTCACCATCGATAGTAACAATATTGGTTTGAGGTGGAAATCCATCGCGTACATGGGCAATATCACGCAGGTAAATGACGACATTAGGCGATGTTTTTACTGGCATTTGGTTAAAATCGTCTACCCGTAAAGGGCTATTATTAATTTTAATAATATACTCATAGGGCCCAATTTTTTCAGTCCCCGCCGGAATAATGAGACTCTGTAGATTGACGGCTGTATTAATTGTTTGCGCGGACACACCATACTGTTGCATTGCCTTATTATTTAGATCGGCCATAACCATACGAGTTTTTCCACCATAGCCCGGTGGGACCGATGCACCTTGCACAGTAGCTAATTGTGGCCTAACAAAATTGTTCGCTAAATCATTGAGCCGTTGTTCTGGTAAGGTATCACTCGATAAAACAAGATTCATGACGGGCACGGTCGATGCGTCATAATTCATCACAAAAGGCGGGGTTATCCCAGGTGGTAAATACTTTAACATGGTTTGGGAAATGGACGTGACCTGACTTAATGCGACAGCAATATCGACACCTGGCTGAAAATAAAGCTTCGTTACACTCACACCCAGTAAGGATTGTGATTCCATATGTTCGATATTATTAACCGTCGTCGTGACAGCCAATTCAAATATCGTGGTAATCCGATTAGCCATGTCATCTGGTGGCATGCCTGAATAGGACCAAACAACACTAACCACGGGAATATCGATAGCGGGAAAAATATCAGCCGGAGTACGTAAAATAGCTAAAATCCCAAGCATCAACAACAGAATCGCCAGCACGATAAATGTGTACGGTCGAGACAAGGCAATTCGAACAAGCCACATAGCAATCCATGCCAAATGCAATTAAAACGATGAGTTCATTATCATGAAAAATACAGTTAAAATCTAGTAAAAATATCGTGAGCCCACGGTAAATTTGTTCTCACGCAATTATCTGCTTTTCGTGCCCGTTCTCTTGTCTTGGACTTTGGACAAAAAGACATGAGGCTCTTTTCATGTCTTTTTGTCCAAAGTCCAAACATTTACAGGATGCACTAATCAATAACGATAACGCTCAGGTTTGTAAGGACCAGTCACCGCAACCCCAATATACTCAGCTTGTTTTTCTGTTAACTGAGTTAACTTAGCGCCGATTCTACCCAAATGTAAGCGCGCGACTTTTTCATCTAAGTGCTTAGGCAATACATACACTTGATTATCGTAATGTTCACCACGAGTGAATAACTCAATTTGAGCCAACACTTGATTAGTAAACGATGCTGACATCACAAAACTAGGATGACCCGTAGCACAACCCAAATTAACCAAGCGTCCTTCCGCTAACACAATAATGCGTTTGCCATCTGGAAATATCACATGATCAACTTGTGGCTTAATATTTTCCCATTCGTGTTGTCGCAAGCTTTGAATATCGATTTCAGAATCAAAGTGACCTATGTTGCACAATATGGCTTGGTTTTTCATACGCATCATATGATCATGAGTCACAACATGTAAATTTCCAGTCGCTGTGACTACGATATCCACATCACTTGCCACATCATTCAAGGTTACTACTCGATACCCTTCCATAGCCGCTTGCAGGGCACAAATAGGATCAATTTCAGCAATATATACCGTTGCTCCTTGACCACGTAGTGCCTGCGCACAACCTTTACCCACATCACCGAAACCAAGAATTAATGCGATTTTTCCGGCAATCATCACATCCGTTGCGCGCTTAATTCCATCTAATAACGACTCACGACAACCGTATAAATTATCAAATTTTGATTTTGTCACCGAATCATTGACGTTAATAGCAGGCATCTTCAATTGACCAAGTTTTGCCATGTCATACAGTCTAGCAACACCTGTGGTCGTTTCTTCGGAAACACCTTGAATATCGTTCAATAATTGGGGATATTTTTCATGAATAATTTGGGTTAAATCACCACCATCATCCAACAATAAATTGGGCGTCCAACCATCAGGACCATGTACGGTTTTCTCGACACACCACCAATATTCCTCTTCTGTTTCACCCTTCCAGGCAAATACAGGAATACCTAGCTCTGCAATAGCTGCTGCAGCATGATCTTGTGTGGAAAAAATATTACAAGACGACCATCTCACATCAGCGCCTAAAGCAATCAGCGTTTCAATCAGTACCGCTGTTTGAATTGTCATATGCAAACAACCCGCAATACGCGCACCTTTCAATGGTTTTTGTCCACCAAATTCAGCACGCAATGCCATCAACCCAGGCATTTCAGTTTCAGCAATAGCGATTTCTTTGCGACCCCACGCAGCCAAAGAAATATCGGCTACTTTATAGTCGTGTTTTGTGGAAATATTATTCATGACTAGCATACGTTTTCCTTTTGTGAAACAGATACGGCTTTTTGCAGCTCAGCTACTTTATCCAAGCGCTCCCAAGGTAAATTATCACGGCCAAAATGACCATATGCCGCTGTTTGTCGATAGATAGGACGCAGCAATTGATGATGATCAATGATTCCTTGTGGTGTCAAATCAAAATGCGATTGAATTAAATCAATAATGGCATGGTCACTCAATTTTCCTGTACCAAATGTTTCCACGTGAATAGAAGTTGGCTCATGAATACCAATCGCATAAGAGACTTGAATCTCACACTTATCAGCAATACCTGCCGCAACGATATTTTTTGCAACATGCCGTGCTGCGTAGGCAGCGGAACGATCCACTTTAGACGGATCTTTTCCTGAGAAACATCCACCACCGTGTCTCGCCATACCACCGTATGTATCAACGATAATCTTACGTCCTGTCAAACCACAGTCACCTAATGGACCGCCAATAACAAATCGACCCGTAGGATTGATAAAAAAGCGAGTTGCGGACGTTATCCATTCGGCAGGCAGCACGGGATTGATAATCTCTTTACGAACAGCTCGAATCAAATCATCATGACTGATTTCCGTATCATGTTGCGTTGAAAACACAACAGTATCCACCGCAACTGGCTTGCCGTGTTCATATCGCATCGTTAATTGACATTTTCCATCTGGTCGTAACCAAGGTAATGTTCCGTCTTTACGTAATTTGGCTTGACGCTCCATCAAACGATGTGCATAAGCTATAGGAGCCGGCATAAATACATCTGTTTCACGGGTAGCATACCCAAACATCATACCTTGATCACCAGCACCAAGAATTTTGGTTTGTTGATTGTCAACACCTTGAGCGATATCAACGGATTGTTTACCAATAGCAGACAAAACAGCGCATGACTCCCAGTCAAATCCCATATCGGAACTGTTATAGCCTATATCTCTGATCACACCTCGTGCGATTGAGTCAACATCAACCCACGCTTTCGTGGTAATTTCACCACCTACTAACACCATGCCTGTTTTTACAAACGTTTCACAAGCCACGCGTGCATGGGGATCTTGAGCAATAATCGCATCTAAAATAGCATCTGATATTTGATCAGCAATCTTGTCTGGGTGACCTTCTGTCACCGATTCTGAGGTAAAAACATTGGATTTATTCACAGCACCTATACTCCGTCATAAGATTAATAAATTGGTTAAAGATAACTTCAATGTCATGTGGTCCTGGACTAGCTTCCGGGTGACCTTGAAAACCAAACGCCGGTTTATCTTGGTGAATAATACCCTGCAAACTCTGATCAAACAAGGATCTATGAGTAACTATCAAATTATCAGGTAACGTTGCCTCATCAATCGTAAATCCATGATTTTGGCTAGTAATATAAACACGTTGTGTCTCATTTGTTTCAATAACAGGATGATTTGCACCATGATGACCAAATTTCATTTTTTTTGAACTAGCCCCGCATGCCAAGGCTAATATTTGAAAACCTAAACAAATACCAAAAAGAGGTATTTTCGACTCCAGGAACGCTTGCGTGGCAGCAATCGCATAATCACATGCTGCGGGGTCCCCCGGACCATTGGATAAAAATATCCCATCAGGATTCATAGTCAATACATCAGCTGCCGACGTTTTGGCCGGAACTATCGTGAGATGACAACCCAGATCATGTAAAATTCGTAAAATAGTATGTTTGACTCCGAAATCATACACCACCACATGAAATTGCAAGGGTCGTGCTTCATTAACCCACGTACCCCGTCCACCGTGCCAACGCTCAATAATTTGCCTTGAAACCACTTTGGCTAAATCAGCACCTTCCAAGCCAGGAAACGAACTTGCTAGAGCTAGCGCTTTTTCAGGTTGTGCTACGTCCGTACTGACACAAGCACCAATCGCACCAAAATCACGTAGACGTTGTGTCAGGGCTCGTGTATCGATGCCGGCAATTGCAACCACATTATTTTTTTTCAACCATTCGGACAATGATTGTGTTGCACGATAATTGCTATGCAAAATTGAATAGTCACGTACGACGAGACCTTTAGCCCAAACTCGCATGGATTCCATGTCGTCATCATTACATCCGGTGTTTCCAACGTGTGACGTAGTAAGCGTAATAATTTGATCAGCATAAGATGGATCAGTTAGCATTTCTTGATAGCCCGTCATAGCCGTATTAAAGACCAACTCACCAACACCATCACCATGAGCACCCATGGATTGCCCCTCAAAGACAGTGCCGTCAGCAAGAACTAGGATAGCAGGTGGATGATGTATCATGTCAGATCCTTATTGTTCACACAGTTACATCAAAACTTCATATCTTCGAAAAACTTCTTCACGCCATCAAACCACGAGCTTGATCGAGGGGAATGCCCATGGTTGCTATTATCAAGTGATGATTGGAATTTTTCCAGAAATTCTTTTTGATCTCGTTGCAAATTAACTGGCGTTTCCACCATTACTTTGCATAATAAATCGCCTTTGGCATGACCGCGCACCGATAGCATACCTTTACCGCGTAATCGAAACGATTTCCCTGTTTGTGTTTCAGCTGGTATTTTCAACGTCACACGGCCTTCTAATGTGGGAACTTCAATGGACCCACCTAATGCCGCGGTTACAAAACTAATAGGCACTTCACACAATAAATCACCCTCTTGACGATCAAAAATAGCATGGGGTTTCACACTGATTTGCACATACAAATCGCCCGGCGATCCGCCGTAAACACCCGCCTCGCCTTCGCCGCTTAACCGAATGCGATCGTTATTATCCACACCGGGTGGAATCTTAGCCGTTAGTTTTTTGCTTTCCCGAATACGTCCATTGCCATGACATGCCGTACAAGGCTCGGTAATCACTTGGCCCACCCCATGACAACTAGGACATGCTTGTTGGATGGAGAAAAACCCTTGTTGAATTCGTACTTGACCAACACCGTTACAGGTTTCACAACGTTTTGGTTTACTACCTTTTTTAGCCCCTGTGGCATCGCATGTTGTACATCCAATATGCCGGGGGACTGTAATTTCGATTTGCTTACCACGCGCCGCTTCTTCCAGCGTTATTTGAACATTAAATTGCAAATCAGAGCCGCGTTGTGCTCGTGATTGCGATTGGTGTTGTCCTCGTCCTTGCGAGAATATATTTTCAAAAATATCGCCAAAAACATCACCAAAACCGCCAAATCCACCACCAAATCCACCACCACCCGAACCATCTACACCGGCATGGCCAAATTGGTCATAGGTAGCACGTTTTTGCGGATCAGATAATACGGCGTACGCTTTTTGAATTTCCTTGAACTTTTCTTCGGAGTCCTGATCGCCTGCATTACGGTCTGGATGATATTTCATCGCTAACTTACGGTAAGCTTTTTTAATTTCAGCTTCACCAGCATCACGGCTCAAACCAAGGAGTTCATAATAATCGCGTTGGTGCATTGAATACTCACATCATAAAAATAAAATAGTGGGAAAACCCGTGATCCCGAATTGCCCACTCATGCATGACAAACATCGGAAAAGGTCGCCTCTACAAAGAACGCCTCATCCGCCCTGCGGGCGGATGAGGCGTTCTTTGTAAGAGCTCGTTTCTTACTTATCGTCTTTCACTTCCTCAAACTCAGCATCAACGACACCAGCTTCAGGTTGAGTCGTCGTTTCCTCGGGCTGTACACCATCCTGCTGGGGCTGTCCTTCTGCTGATTTTTTCGCATAAACGCGCTCAGCCATTTTTGAAGAGGCATTCGTTAACGCTGTCACTTTTTCTTCGATTTGCGCTTTCTCATTACCTTTCATCGCTTCTTTCAATTCAGAAACTGCCGCTTCAATGCCAGCTCTCTCATCATCAGTCAACTCTTCAGCCAAATCTTTCAATGATTTTTCAGTGCTGTGAATTAAACCATCCGCTTGATTGCGAACATCAACCAACTCCTTGAATTTTTTGTCTTCATCAGCATGCGATTGAGCATCTTTCACCATCGCAGCCACTTCCTCATCACTAAGACCACTGGATGCTTTGATCACAATCGATTGAGCTTTACCAGTCGCCTTATCTTTAGCCGAAACATTCAATATACCATTAGCATCGATATCAAATATCACTTCAATTTGTGGAACACCGCGTGGTGCTGGTGGAATATCTGCCAAATCAAAACGTCCTAAGGATTTATTTGCTGACGCTTGCTCACGCTCACCCTGCAACACATGCACAGTTACCGCTGTTTGACTATCGTCGGCTGTTGAAAACACTTGATTCGCTTTGGTTGGGATCGTCGTGTTTTTCTCAATCAACTTCGTCATCACACCACCCAGGGTTTCAATCCCTAATGATAAAGGAGTCACGTCCAGCAGTAAAATATCTTTCACTTCACCCGATAATACGGCCGCTTGAATTGCAGCGCCCACAGCAACTGCTTCATCTGGGTTCACGTCTTTGCGTGGCTCTTTACCAAAAAATTCTTCGACTACTTTTTGAACCATTGGCATCCGAGTTTGACCACCAACTAAAATCACTTCATTGATTTTTGCTATGGTTAAACCAGCATCTTTCAACGCCATTTTTAACGGAGGAATCGTACGTTCAACCAATTTTTCAACCAACGATTCCAGTTTTGCACGCGTTAGTTTTAAATTCAAATGCTTTGGTCCCGATGCATCTGCCGTGATATAAGGCAAATTGACGTCCGTTTGCTGTGAGGATGATAATTCGATCTTTGCTTTTTCAGCGGCCTCTTTTAGACGTTGCAATGCCAAAGGATCATTGTGTAAATCAATGCCTGAGTCTTTCTTAAATTCAGCAACCAAATACTCAATCAATGCTAAATCAAAATCCTCTCCACCCAAGAAGGTATCACCATTCGTTGCCAACACTTCAAACTGATGTTCACCATCGACTTCTGCAATTTCAATAATTGAAATATCAAAAGTACCACCGCCTAAGTCGTATACGGCAATAATGGAGTCGCCGCGCTTCTTATCCATTCCATATGCTAAAGCAGCTGCTGTAGGCTCATTGATGATCCGTTTCACCTCAAGACCCGCAATTTTACCCGCATCTTTTGTTGCCTGACGTTGTGAGTCATTGAAATAAGCCGGTACCGTAATTACGGCCTCAGTCACAGGCTTACCTAAATAATCTTCGGCCGTTTTTTTCATTTTACGTAACACTTCAGCTGAAATTTGTGGTGGTGCTTTATCTTCTTTTTTAACACGAACCCACGCATCACCATTGTCCGCCTTAACAATTTTATACGGCACCATTTTAATATCTTTTTGAACAACGGCATCGTCAAATTTACGACCAATCAATCGTTTGATAGCATATAATGTGTTATCAGGATTCGTAACAGCCTGACGTTTTGCGGCTTGACCAACCAAAATTTCGTCGTCATTGGTAAATGCGACAATAGATGGTGTAGTGCGCTGTCCTTCGTTATTTTCAATCACGCGAGGTTTACCACCCTCCATGATTGCCACGCAAGAGTTCGTCGTACCTAAGTCAATTCCAATAATAGTTGCCATGTTATCGTGCTCCAATTCAATTAAACTGTGATTTCTTACATATTGGGGTATAAAACACTCATTTCAAGTCATGTCACCCATTTTTATTTTGCAACGATGACGCGTGCTGGACGTATAACGCGATCACTGAGCTTGTAACCTTTCTGAAATACCAACAAAATCGTGTTGGATTTTACCCCATCTGCTTCTTGCATAGACATCGCTTCATGCTGCTGCGGATCAAACATGTCACCCGTCGGATCAAGTTGTTCGACATGATGTTTGCTGAGTACTCCCAACAATAGTTTCATGGTTAATTCAAGTCCTTCATGCATACCGGCATTTGCCTCTTTATCAGCGAGTTGCAATGCTTGCTCTAAACTATCCACAACCGGTAACAAGCCATCAACAAAGCGCTCCAAGCTGTATTTATGAGCATTAGCAATATCACGATCTGCGCGACGACGTACGTTTTCCAACTCAGCCATAGCACGGGTTGCCTTTTCCCAGTTTTCATGGACTTTTTGTTCGGCTATCGTTAATTTTTCTTCCAAATCAGGATACGTCGGATGCTCCAAGCCAACGTGCTCTTGAACATCATCATCCATTAACGCATCTAAATCCTCTTCATCGCGTAGGACTTCGTCATCTTGACGTACGCTTTCTTCTTTAAACGTCTTCCAATCTTTTTTTGCTTTTGACTTGTCGCTCATTAAAATAACTCCGAAAGGACTCTACTCAAACCAATAGGTGGGGGCTACTTACCCTAAAATCAACTGCAAATAATCAGGAATTCGCTGATCTAACCAATAAATTGGATTTCCCGGTATATGTCCCGAAATAAATCCGACGTGGCCACCTTTTCGACTTAACTCTAATGTGACGTTATCCGATAACTCATGTGCCAACGGCACGACATCAGGCGTCATAAACGGATCATCCAAGGCATGAATAATCAATGTGGGCGTTGCAATACGAGACAAATATTGTCGTGAACTCGACTCTCGATAATAGGCATGCACATGGGGATAACCATGTAGTGGCGCTGTAATGCGCTCATCAAACGTCCAAAAACAAGATGTGGCGTTAATTTCTTGTTCAAAATCGGGAAATGGTTCGGCGTTATTTGCTAGTTTTCGTAAAAACATCGCTCGCATACGTTTTAATAAATACGTTTGATAAATACGTGAAAATCCCTTATTAATTCGGTCGGCCACCGAATTCAACGAAAACGGCACCGATACCGCCACTGCGGCATGAATTAATGATTGCTGCTCTTGCTCCCCCAGCCATTTAAGCAATACATTCCCACCCAACGAAACGCCAACTACGGCTTTTTTTGTATTCGGTTCGCGTTCGGCCAGCGCGTGCAAAAAACAATTCAAATCAGCCGTATCGCCGGAATGGTACGCACGCATGAATCGATTGGGTTCGGCACTTGCACCACGAAAATGCATCAATACAGCACGCCAGCCCATGCGGTTATAAGCTTGCAATTGTCCAGCCACGTAAGTTGAATGAGCATTGCCACCTAGACCATGCAAAAAAACAACCACGGGTGCATCCGGACTCAATCCGTTCACCGCCCACGCCAAATCAATAAAATCACCGTCTGGCAACTCAAAACGTTCAACATGATCAATAGACGCTTGTAAACGTCGAGCCAAGGTTGGATACATCGTTTGCGCATGTGGATTTGCAAGCCACCAAGCGGGTTTAAAACGGCTTTCAATGATCATGATGGATTATCCGAGTATTCATGCACGGCATCAACGAGTGCTGCAACGTGTGCTGGCGGCACATCCGGTGTGATACCGTGCCCTAAATTAAATACTAAGCCAGGACCCGCACCATACGATGCCAACACACGTTTCACTTCCTGACGAATGCATGCTTCAGATGTCAATAAAACAGTGGGATCAAGATTACCCTGTATGGCAACACGTTGTCCGACTGTTGCACGAGCTACCGCCAAATCACAGGTCCAATCCACACCAATTGCATCGCAACCGGTGTCCGCCATACTCGACAACCATTGTCCCCCACCCTTTGTAAACAGGATAATGGGAACCTCAGGGTGTTTTTGTTTTAAT
Organism: Legionellaceae bacterium; assembly: GCA_030695645.1. Classification (GTDB taxonomy): domain Bacteria; phylum Pseudomonadota; class Gammaproteobacteria; order Legionellales; family Legionellaceae; genus JAUYQG01. The sequence continues at coordinate 1,279 of JAUYQG010000037.1, read as the reverse complement.
TGCTCCACAATCGTAGCCATGTAGCGCAAGGAGCACGCCTGATAGTGATGGGTCGTTAAAATTCCACCCCAAGTATCAAATATCATCAACACATTCACCCCAGCGGCCACTTGTGCTGACAAATAAGCACTAACGGCTTGGGCCAATTTAGCTAATAAACAATGAACAGCATCCGGCTCTTGATACATAAATTGCAATGTACGTTTAAAATCTCGACTGCTACTTCCTTCTATCATATAACAAGCCAGCGTCCAAGGACTCCCGGAAAAACCGATCAACGGTAAGTCAGTAGGCATTTCTTGGCGTATCAAACGAGCAGCATCCATGACATAAGCCAGTTCATCATCCATGCTGGGTATGGATAGTGCATCAATAGCCGCCGCATCACGTAAGGGTCTCGCAAAACAAGGACCTTCACCCTCAACAAATGACAAACCTAAGCCCATCGCATCTGGAATGGTCAAAATGTCTGAAAACAAAATGGCAGCATCCAATGCAAAACGACGCAACGGTTGTAACGTCACGTCGCAGGCCAACTCCTTATTCTTACACAGACTCAAAAAATCACCGGCTTTTGCCCGCGTTTGCCTATACTCAGGCAAATATCGCCCTGCTTGCCGCATCAACCAAACCGGTGTTTTCACGACAGGCTTACGCTGTAGAGCACGAATAAATAAGGAGTCCTTTATATCTGACATGTCATATAAACCAAGAAGAAAATAGAAGGGCTAGATTGTATCACATTTGACGTGACTTGTTAGGAGCTATACGATATACGCAAAAAAGGAGTATCAACCATCGACACAATACACATATCCGATCTATCCATAGGCACTCGCATTGGAGTGTATGCTTGGGAACAACGCATCATACAACAGCTAAAACTCGACATTACCATTCCCGTCGACCTCAGTAATTGTCAGGATACAATAGCCAATACCATTGACTACGACGATCTATGTCAACGTGTCACAACGTTCGTCGAATCAAATGCATTCGCCTTAATTGAAACCGTAGCCGAGAAAGTCGCTGCACTCCTTAAAGACGTATTTTCAATACATCAACTGACGATTAGTGTCAGTAAACCTCATGCTGTAAAAAACGCTGGCAATATACGCATTACAATTAAACGGTAAGCGGCAGCAATTCTGGGTGAACGATAAGGCCCTCTGTTCTAGGGCTATGTAGCGTTTTAATAAAATTATTTTTCGCAAAATATCACTGAATTCGTAGGGTGAGCAAAGGAGCTTGCGACGTGCCCACCAGCAGTGGTACAACG
>JAUYQG010000036.1 GCA_030695645.1 Legionellaceae bacterium | reverse complement strand
TGAGCGCGTCTTTTTGCGCGAAGGATCTCAGATTGTGCAAAATTCAGGAGATCCTTCGCGCAAAAAGACTGCGCTCAGGATGACGTGCTTGCTTCGTGTTCAGTGAAAACACTAAACTTATCCACAACCTGGGGAGTTACTATAATCCAACAATTCCCGCCTTAAAATAGTGACTGATGTAGGATCGCCCTCTCCCATTGATGGGAGAGGGCGATCCTACAGGTTATTGGTTTTTAAAGCGGGAATTGCTGCCTATGGTTTTAGTTTTGTTTCCACCCCAACATAGATAGGTGCTATGTCTTCACCCTTATCATTAATCTCTTTGTGAAAACGTTCTCGATAAACTCCGGTACTTTCCTTTATTGTCGCGACATGCGCCGTTTCATTTGGAATGTGCTTCTTTTTAAAAGTATCCCGCCAAGTCCAATACCAGTTGGGTTGATCGCAACCAGGAACATCGACTTTAATGCAGCTGGGATCGAATTTTATTTTATCGTGCTCCCCATTCGATGACGTCAGCGTCAATAATGCGGCATAAACCATCTGGGCTTGTTCGGCATGTTCGGCACCACCATTTAGTGTAATGGGGTCACCACTACCCGGTTCGTAAGCATGCAATAACATTTCTGCAAATTTAAGGGCGGCCTTTTCTTTCTCATCTTGCCCTAATTCAGAAAACTTAACAGTAGAATGGTCGGTGACGCGACCCGTTTGATCTTGCTCATAACGGATCTCTTTTCCGCAATTGCTTGTACGCGAAACACTTTTGACATCGTCTTTACCAAGATAAATTCCGCGATAAACGACTTGTCCTTCTATACCATGCTGAGTCTCCGCTTCTTGAACAACGCCCTTTCGCTTTACCTCCTCTTTAAACTCCCCAGGTTTTAGCTCGGCGACCACTTTAATCAGAAAATTAGCTTCTTTCGGCATCCAGCCCCGATTTTTTTCAGGATCTTTTGCAATATCTGCACAGCGTTTTAAAGACTTCTCGCTTCGGTTCATATCTTTCGTAAGTTCATCAACGTACTTAGCTATTTCGCGAAATTTCTGATCATCAACGTCTACACCGACCTTATCATTTGTACTAACGTAGCTTTCGTATGTAGGAAACGTATGTTTTTTAGCGTTGGAAACAGTAAGCAGTTTCTTTTTAACATCATCGTTACGTAGTGTATCCTGAACAAAGTCCGAACGAATACCTAAATCGGCACACGTTATCGTATGAGTATTTATCTTATTATTATCCAGGGGATCCAGAAGGGAGTATTCTAGGCTGTCTGATGCTGTGCGTTTACAGTAAATATGTTGAGCAGTCCTGGCATTGAGATCAGGAAAATTCTCACAATAAGTCAATTGATAATCACCATCATGTTCAAGCCTAATCAATAACAATCTCAGATCGTTTCTCCGTTGTTCAATGGACGGACGACGATCATTAAGTCTCTCTGTTGCATTAGGGACCGTTTTAAGCGCAACCTTGAGTAACGCCCGGTTATGCTTCAATCGATCGAGGTCATTTTCCAATGTCAATTGTTGTTGTTTTGTTTTTTTCTTTGTAAGCTCATTTTTCTTTGTTTCTATGTCATTGTTTATTTCAATTAATTTCGCTTTAAGTTTTGGTGACGTTGGATCATTGTCTTCGCTTTCTATTACTTCATCGACGTACTCACTTAGTGCCTCGCATTGCCTCAATTTTTCAGCAATTTGACCTTGTAAGATAGTTAATTTCTCATTAGCAGCCGCTGTTTTTGCCTCATTCATAGCATCAAGCTTTTCAGTAGACATCGTAATAAGAACCCTGCAATTCACAATTTCTCGATCTGTCGGCTGCCAATCAGGTAAGCCGTTGGTCAATACACACGATCGATCACGAATACTATTATCATCATTCAGGGGAGTGTCCCTAATCCGTTCTAAACGAGCTTTATTACCATTTTGGGTAAAATTATCCGCAGTTATTTGCACTATTCGTTCAAATTCATTAATCATCACGAGATTATGTGCCGCAACTCGAATTATATCCTCCCAGGCTGGAAGACCAGCAAGATTGATTTCCTCCGTAGGAGATAAAGGAGTACCTGTGATTCGCTGATACACGGCAGTAGTTTTTGCCACGTCTAAACGGTCGCTTTTTTGCTTCTTGGTCAGCTCCGTCTTAACCTGAAAATCAGCCCCCAATAACAACAATAAGGCTTCCTTTTTTGTCTTACGCTCAGGCTCTGTAATCGTAGATAAATCCATGGCTTCTATCGCGTCATGCAGCGCTTGATTTTTATTTTGCATAGTAAATCCTCATTGATCCTGACGTACGGCAAGAATCACGGAACACCCGCATGACTCTTTATTCTCAATTATAGCAGAAAAAATGACCAACAAATAGTCAGCTCCAATCACACCAGCAAAAACCGAAAATTTCGTTGTATTTCACCAAAATCAAATTTATTCAGATACAACGAAAAACTCAACCAAACACTCAGTGCTGATAAATCACGAAATTGCGGAGGTAAATAACGCGGGGCAGTTAATAATCCTTCGGCCTTTAATTCGACCAACAACGGCAAATCATCCAACATCAATTTACCTGTAAATAATAAGGGTACGGCATCAATTCGATGCGCGCTAATCGCATAACAGATGAAATTATAAACCAACACAAACCCTTTCGCATACGATAAATCTTTAGTAAACGGTCCACCAGCTGGCGTGCTACCGCGAAATACTCGCACGCTTTGATTATAACTTTCAGTCTCACCCCAACCGCACTCAAGATAATATTGATAAATATCGAGAAAATTAGCACCCTGCATCACTTTATCAATGGCAATAACTCGGTTGGTAATTTTACGCATTCTCGATGGGTATGATGTGAATGTCACGACTTCGGTCATCACGGCCAAACCTTCTTGTATCACACTGCACGATGGCGATCCCTTTGATAGAAAAAAGCAATGCGGCTGCAAACTGCCGTTTAAAGTAGTACCTAAGTGCACCCATCCCTCATGAACTTCTAAATACCGTAATTCACGTTCGCTAAAATGAGCTTTTTTACTGAGTTTAATCGTATCGGCCCCAGCCGCTGCATCAGCGATCATATCGTCACTGATCATGACCTTGACGTGATTTTGTTTAAAATACGAATTTAAACGCGTTTGTAAAATTTTTTGCGCCTCTTCTGCCGAATAAAGTTCAGTATCGCTCTCAGCTTCCAATTGCACATCAAGCTTCGTCAACACATCAAATAATAAAGCACCCATTTCGGACAAACGTGGACCACCCACATAAAATACGTCCGTAGGACTACCGTACAACTCTTTTGATAATTCAGTAAAAACGGCAGTGCCTCGCGCCTCCAGCATTTGCACAGCACGAATGTATTCATCACATTGACGTTTGATTAACCGTGTAATCGGTGAATACTCACCCAGTTGATTCTGAGTATCTCGTAAAATACCACGAAATTCTTCGATTTTTTCAGGTACATCATAAGGCAAAGGCTTTTTTTCATAATACGCCAGATCGACCTTAGGTAATTGCTTATGTTTATGACGAAAAAACTCTCGCTTAACACTTTCATCCCATTTCACCTGATCGAGAATACGGATTTGCCGTTGTGCATCCACAATGCGCGTTGATAAAGCCTCAATAATCGACACTTCCGCGCTTTTTTTCACCATGATATGGCCTCTTACTCAACTGGAGGTGTAATGCTTACTTTTGCATTTTGGTTTTGTGCCGGTAAACTATAAAAATCACTGATATTCGACGTCGTCAATGGCGGAGGTACAACCAACTGAGCGCCATTAGTACTTTTTAAATACTGCTCTTTATTGCTACTTGCATAGTCTGTCGGATTAAACACTGAACAAGACGTTAGCAAGCCAGCTGCCATTACAATAAATCCCAATTTTTTCACAACATTACCTCTAGCATTGGTGTTTTGACACAAAGGGTAGCTTATTAAGCTCGAGATCCCTTAATACACGCTCTAACGAATCATGATATTGAGACGACAAGCGCGTTAAGGGTAACCGAATTTCATCATTCAATAAACCCATTTTATAGGCAGCCCACTTTACAGGTATAGGATTTGATTCTATAAAAAGCAACTTATGTAACGGCATAAGCTGCTCATGAATCTGCAAACAAGTCTCTTCATCGCCATCCACTGCGGCATCCGATAATTTAGCCATCAATCGGGGTGCAACATTAGCCGTAACGGATATCACGCCTTTGGAGCCGGCTAACAGCCATGGTGCGGCCGTTAAGTCATCGCCGCTATAGACATCAATATCGCCATCGCTACCTTCTAAAATGCAATGCAGTCGGGTTAGCTCACCGGTTGCCTCTTTCACACCAATGATATTAGAAATACCTGACAGCCGAATTACAGTTTCCGGCAATAAATCACATCCTGTACGACTAGGAACATTATATAAAATAATCGGCATAGCTGCTGATTCGGCCACATGGCGATAATGTTGGTAAAGACCTTCTTGCGTAGGCTTAATATAAGCCGGTGTCATAATAAGCGCCGCATGCGCACCATTCGACATAGCCAACTGCGTTAACTCAACGCATTGCTTGGTTGAATTAGCGCCTGTGCCGGCAATCACAGGTAGTCGCTCTTGAGCTTGATCGACCACGGTTTTAATCACAAGTAGCTTTTCTTGAGTGGTTAAAGTGCCCGACTCACCGGTTGTGCCAGCAGCCACAATGCCGTGTGTACCCTCCTGAATATGGAACTCGACTAGCTCGCGTAAACGCACAACATCTACTTTATCATCCAGCATTGGGGTAATTAATGCGACAATACTTCCTCGAAACATACTATCCTCAAACGTTATAAATAATGTCTTAAATAGTACTGGGAGATAAGGTATTTCACAAGGTATACTAACGCATCATTTCTTTATATCTATCTAATGGATAATAAAAATACCCTTCTGTCTGAGATGCATCTCGGAACCATGATTGTGACGCCCAATAATCGCTTAAGTAACCAACTGTTGCGTGACTACTATGAACGCTACGCTCACTCATCCTTAACCGATACAAAAACCATACAAAAACCATCTTGCCTACCTTATCAATCTTTTTTACGACATGTGTTTCATCAGATACGACATGAGCACTCACATCAAAGCCACCCTCTATTATTATCCAATGCACAACAACGTCATCTCTGGCGACAAATTCTGACCGCCCAAACACAGTATCCCTGCAATGAGGGCTTACTTAATGAAATTCAAGATGCTTGGAAACGCTGCCAATATTGGCAACTTGCATTCGATGATCCCGCTTTTTTGCAAACACCACAAACGCGCCAGTTTCAGCAATGGGCAGATATGTTTCAACACGCATTAACCGAGTGTGGTGCCATAACAGACGATCAGTTGGTTAATTATATCGTGACATTCAACGCTGTTCTGCCGAGACACTCCACTATCGTATGGGCCTGTTTTGATGATTACACGCCTCAACAACACCATCTTCAACAAACATTCCAAGATCACGGTTTTCAGCAACACCACTACGACATCGCGCCGAACGAACCCGGCATACATCAATATCCGGCAAATGATCGGCAGGATGAATATCAAAACATGATTACTTGGATTCAATCCCGTCTTGCGGCTGGCGATCAACGCATTGCTGTTGTGGTTCCTGATTTACAGACTGAGGGAGCGGCGTTGCAACGATTGTTGCAACGCCAACTTCCTCATGACCAATTCAATGTATCGCTTGGAAAAACATTACTGGATTTTCCTATCATAGCGCATGCTATTCATTGGCTAAATTTAGATAACGAAATAGTAACGAATCATCAAGCACGATTATTACTCCATTCGCCGTATTTGATTGGCAGCAAAACAGAATGTCTTGCACGCTCAGACATCATGCAACACAGTAACCTACTCAAAGAGTCATTCATACCCGTTGATCTGTTTACACAAACGTGTCAAACCAAAGCACCAAAATTAATAACAGCACTAGGTCAACTGACGCATTATCCTCCAAAAGCAAGTGCCATGACGTGGATTACTCATTTTAAGCAACGCTTAAGTACCTTAGGTTTTCCGGGGGAATATCCCCTGAATTCAGCAAGTTATCAGTGTTTTCAACGCTTACTCGCGCTCTTTGATGAGTTTATGCAATTTGCTGCCGTCACACCCATAATGGGAAAAAAGCAGGCGATAAATGCGTTGCATGATTTGGCTAAATCGACGGTTTTCCAATTAAAACAACCCACAACACCGATTCTCGTTTTAGGCTTATTAGAAGCGTCAGGATGCTCGTTTGACAGCATTTGGATCAGTGGTCTAACCGATCAATGTCTACCCCAAAAAACCAATTTATCAGCATTTATTCCTCTGGATTTACAACGCGACCGTCGCATGCCTCATGCTTCTGCTGATCGTGAGTTACAGCTTGCCGAACAACAACTTAACCGACTAAAAAACGCCTGCCAATCGATAGTATTCAGCTACCCGCAATTCATTGGCGACATGCCCAATTTACCCAGCGCTCTCATTGCTGATTTACCCGTATTAGCAGCACTTGCAACGACCCAAGCCTTATCGCCTCCATCGCTAGTATCTTATGAAGAAAGCTACTGCCTGCCCTTATTGGCTAATGAACAAGTAACCGGTGGTACGTCTCTATTAGCCAATCAAGCAAAATGCCCATTTCGAGCGTTTGCAGCACACAGACTTTACGTCAATCCTCCTACGGAAGTTTCTGAAGGTCCTGATGCCGGTGAGCGAGGTCAAATCATCCATCGCATTATGGAGTTATTGTGGAAACAACTGAACAGTCAAGACAGGCTATGTAACATGTCTCCACAAGCACTTGACCAACTTATCGAAGACATTATTGTAACCTCACTCAAACCCTTAACACAGACCAGACGTTTTTCGTTCTCAACCATAGCACAAGATGTAGAGCTTATTCGACTCAAACGTTTAATCCATGCCGCACTTGACTGGGAAAAACAACGACCGGCTTTTGTCGTTGAAGCCATTGAGCAGACCTTTACTATCCGTTTAGCGGACATTGACTTCCAAGTTCGCGTCGATAGATTGGATAGCTTGCTAACAGCGGATTCAGACTCCTGTCCTCAAAAAATGGTTATCGATTACAAAAGCAGTATTCCATCCAAGCCTTGGAATGAAGACCGGCCTGAGTCACCGCAACTATTACTGTACGCCTTACTGGACAACAGCATCAACGCATTACTGTTTGTTCAACTAAAATCAGGACGCATAACCTGCAGCGGTTTAAGTGAGCAATCACTACCCATGAAAGGAATCCAAGCGTTAAAGAAAGACGAGCAATGGTCCTACTATCAGCAACAATGGCATCAACAACTGACTGATTTAGCATACGAATTTCAAACAGGCGCAAGTGCTCCCCGCCCGAGCAAGATCAGCACCTGTTCCCAATGTTCGTTTCACAGTCTTTGTCGTATTGATTGAGCCTTGGAGATTTGGACTTTGGACAAAAAGACATGAAAAAAGCCTCATGTCTTTCTGTCCAAGAAACTTGAGATCCATTACTCTCAACCAGTTCATTAATTACACTATATGCAACTGTTTTCATAAAATAGATTGATTTCACCCAGTAATATATGTCTGTAAATTTCACAGATCTGAAATTATTTGGACGGAATTGCATGCGTTTTTTTGCATGCAGTTTTGTCCAAAGTCCAATTGGAGATGTATTCTCTTGATTTGGATCTGTAATCACCCTATCTGTCACTATTATAACAAAGATACTGACGTATGTTGATGATTTGAAGTCTGTAAATATCTCAGATCCGAAATTATTTGGACTGATTGGCATGCGGCTTTTTGCATGCCGTTTTGTCCAAAGTCCAAATATTTAAAGTAGGCCAAATAATCCGTTGACAAAAATAGTAAATAACTGCAAAATACCGCCCATATCGCGACGATATAAGAAGCTCACAGATTATTGGGGTGTCGCCAAGTGGTAAGGCACAGGGTTTTGATCCCTGCATTCCTAGGTTCGAATCCTAGCACCCCAGCCACACTCTTGATAACCAAGTAAACAGACGGCAGAAGATACCCGGAGGAATGCGTCTCAACCGGACCGCTTAACAATAATAACAATATCTTTCTGGTTGTCTTCTGCTATGTGTTTAAACATAACCGCTTTTTCAAAATGAAGGTTTGTTACGCATGTCAACAATGATGATTTTCACTGGTAATGCAAATCCAGAGCTCACGATCAATACAGCCGCTCACTTACAAATGCCGATTGGTCAAGCCGCCGTTGGTACGTTTAGTGATGGGGAAACGATGGTTGAGATACTTGAAAATGTTCGTGGCAAAGATGTCTTTGTTATCCAGTCAACCTGTGCTCCAGCAAATGATAATTTAATGGAATTATTAACCATGGCTGATGCACTGCGTCGATCGTCTGCTGCCCGTATCACCGCGGTCGTCCCCTATTTTGGTTACGCGCGACAAGATAGACGAGTGCGATCCGCTCGCGTACCCATTACGGCTAAGGTAGTTGCCGACATGATGGCGTCTGTTGGAATTTGTCGAGTACTGACGGTAGATTTGCATGCTGATCAAATACAAGGCTTTTTTTACATGCCCGTTGATAACGTCTATTCAACACCCATCATGCTTGAAGACATCAAAAAACAAAATCTAACTAATTTAATGATTATTTCACCTGATGTTGGCGGAGTTGTTCGAGCCAGAGCCATGGCAAAACGATTAAATGACGCGGAATTATCCATTATCGACAAACGTCGCAGTGGTCCCAACAAGTCCGAAGTCATGCACATTATTGGTGAGCCATCTAATAGACATTGCATTATCATAGACGACATCGTTGATACGGCAGGGACTATGTGTACTGCGGCTAATGAGTTAAAGCGAGGTGGGGCGTTGAGCGTTCGTGCCTACATTACTCACCCAGTTCTTTCAGGACCCGCTGTTGAAAATATTATGCAATCAGCTCTCGATGAAGTAGTCGTCACCGATACGATCCCGTTATCAAAAGAAGCGCAACACTGCAAAAAAATTAGAGTCATCAGTTTAGCAGAATTACTAGCACAGGCTATTAAGCGTGTTAATGATGAGCAATCGGTAAGTTCCATGTTTGCTGAATAGTAACTACTCACTCCGTAGCAAGGAACGGCCATATTTGGCGCATCTTGGTATTAAAACAGACCAAATTACCGCGTATTCTGACTCATTGGACAGAAAGACATGAGGCCCTTTTCATGTCTTTTTGTCCAAAGTCCAAGACTCAGTAAGTACACAGTAAGAATGTAGGGTGGGCAAAGGAGCGAGAGCGACGTGCCCACCAATGAGCCTCGAACATGGTGAATGGGCCTCGAACACGTGGGCACGTCGTTGCACTCCTTTGCCCACCCTTCGTGCCTCGGTTAAGTTTTACCTGCCTATCCGGTTGTCACCTATTGTGATGATTTCGTCATACCAAATTGTGTCCACAGAGTAGCATGCAAAATATGAAATAAATTTAATCAGATTGCTTCTATTTTGTTGACTTATGATATAATACCTCTGTTATCAATTTTTAAACCATTTATCATTGGAGTGATTTTTTATGAGAACGCATAATGGATACCTTTAGGTCTAAAATAGATCTTTTAGTTAATAAAGAGGCTTGCATAAAGCGATTGTCGTATTGGGCATATGCAAATAGTGAGTCAATACAAACGAATGAATCGATTCAAACATTTATGTCACAGATGCAGATTCCTGATGGGTTAGCATTTCTTTCGCAATTAGTTGCCTATCAAGACGCAACAATTGCTATTGCTATCAATACGAAAAATTTTAATGAATTTTCATCTCCAAATTTATCAAGATTAGTTGGAACCCCACAAGAAATTAGAGTTTCAATAGAATCATTTAAGCAAGGCAAAGAACGCGCGCAAGCCAAACAACAGATAGCCTATGATGCTCTGTTCTCTCAGGCCTATCTATTTGATTTTGAGCAAAAACTAAATGATAGTGGTCTTGCATCAACGTATCCAACTGCTCCTGCAAAGAAGCATCTATCTACGCCGACACCAAAACTATACAATCCCTTCCATTTTTTACGCGAAACTCAACAGTATCCCCATGCACGCCTTAAACGATCTAATTTAAATGAACGCATTTACGATACTTGGAATGTTATAGCAGGGCGTGTCGATCCGAAGTGGATGACGGAGGGATACTCAAATGATACATCATTTCGAATGGTATATCGAACTATTAATTATGCAACGATTGTTGGATTAAGTGGTGCACCGGTTGCTCAATCCTTAGGGATTGTCGATTATTTGTCGATAGGTTTATTTCCATTACTACATGTAGTCTTAAAAGCAGCGAATTCATATATTAAGAAGCATCAACTCATCACTCGTGATGAACAATTTAATAAAGAAAAATCACCGCTAAGCTTTAAAGCATTATCTTGGTTTTTAACGATTTTCACTGGACTTATCAACGTGATTCGGTTACTTATTGCTGCTGCACTGACACTTTTGGCATCTCCGTTTGTTCTAATGCTACATGGTGGACTGTCTTATTTCGAACCAAGACCTGTTCGTCTTCGATTTTATGATGACTATGCGAATTCGGACAAAATTGAGCTGAATCAACGTGATAAGATGGCGATGGTTATTGCTAAGGTAATGAATAATTTTGGCACGATCGCTGATTTTGAATGTGAACTAAGGCTAACGACGCGCGATGACGAGAGTGATAATTCAAAAACACTGAAATTATCTCTTGAAGTGGAGCAGTTTCACAGTGACAAAGATACTTGGGAATGGAAACTTGATCCTAACGATCTCGACGATATGTCTTATTTAAAAGAGCTGATGGAATATAATGTATTTGGGATTACAACAGATCTTGAAAGAGAGTCTACTCGCTATGAATATATTCAATCGTGTATTAGTTCTGTAGATGCATCTAATATGATCTCTATCAGACCAGTGAGAAGATCAACGAACAATAGGGTTGTATTCGATAGGTAATCATATGCTGAGCATGGACATCCATTTGATTTACAGCCAGCGGACAATTCGTACTGATTAATCTTAGGTATTATATTTTTCGATAAGTTTTATCCAAATCGTTCGTGGAATGACACGTTTCTATAGGCTGAATAGCTCATTGAATCATCCATTTTGTTTAGTTTATCATTTATGTTTTTGGATAGTTGTCCGATGCACATAGGAATTGACGCTATAGGTCGTAAAACAAGCCCAAAGCATGATGTCACTGCAGATAATGGCGGATAGAGTTCAAAGCCATTTAATCTTTGGATCAGAACAAACCGTGTTTTATTTTGATTCACGCATTGATCCTGTTGTAACTCAATCGCTACAACGTGCCATGGATGAAAAAAGCCTTGCTTCAAATTTGTCACATGAAACCACTATTGCGGAGCAAACTACAGATTATAGAGGCAAGATTGATGAGATGAAGCGTAATGATCCTGAGCATGTTGTGTCCAATGAGTCTTCTGTTCGAGAAGATGGGCCGGAGCCAGAGGGCGGCTCAGTAAATCCTAATTAAAACGCAGCGTTATATATTTTGGACTTTGGACAAAAAGACATGAAAAGAGCCTCATGTCTTTTTGTCCAAGAAATTTCAGATCCACCCTTCATAATTAGATCGTTAATTGTCCTGATTGTAAATGTTTCTACAAAGCGAGCCGATTGTCGTTGATATTATTGGCTTATAAATTGGACTTTGGACAAAACTGCATGCAAAAAAACGCATGCAATTCCGTCCAAATAATTTCAGATCTGTGAAATTTACAGACATATATTACTAGGTGAAATCGATCTATTTTATGAAAACAGTTGTATATAGTGTAATTAATGAACTGATTGAGAGTAATGGATCTCAAGTTTCTTGGACAGAAAGACATGAGGCTTTTTTCATGTCTTTTTGTCCAAAGTCCAATTATAAAGATGTCAGATCTAAACATATTTGGATAGAATGGCATGCGTCTTTTTGCATGCCGTTTTGTCCAAAGTCCAATATATTCATTCAAAGAATGATATATATTGAGAGGATCCGGGAGTGTTTAAATAACTGTGTCAGTTTTAATTAATTGTAATCCTCAAAGGGAGAGGGGATCAGTTCGCAGAGTAAGTTGCAAAAAAACTCCGAACTGGGTTTTTTCTAAGACTTCCACGGCCGTTAGGGAGTGGACATTGGATAGCATATCTCTGAAATTTATGATCAAGAATTTGACAATCAAGTAATCTGATCTATACTATAAATAACAGTAAGGTTTTTGTTATGTTGGCTTCTTATGGAAGCTTATGTAAGAGGATGTGATTATGTTTTAGCGTGCAAACGTTTTAAGCTTAATGACTCCTCCGCTTGGTGACCGGTCCGTGCTGGTTCCGATGCGCAGAGTAGTGGGTGTTTACCCCTTCGCTTTTACAGCGAGGAGTGATTCCCGCTCACGGTTTTTTTATTTGTATTGAGTACTCACTCCGTACAGTTAGAGTTCGAGTTCGAGTTCGAGTTCGAGTTCGAATTTGAGCATAAATCATAAGACCAATCTTTTTAAAAAAAGGCTGGTCGTAACTCCCCACGTCATCCCGAGCGAAGCGAGGGATCTCCCTTCAGTGGCAGAGATTTCTGAAAAGAACGATTTTTTTGACAGAAAGACATGAGGCCCTTTTCATGTCTTTCTGTCAAAAATCCAATACGTTAGATCTTAATCGCGTGTTCCAACATACTTATCATCAAAATAATGACGTAATTTAGTTCTCAGCGTTCCTCTGCTAATTCCAAGCATGATTGCAGCGCGTGACTGATTGTACTTGCAATGTTCCATTACAGCTCTAAACAGCGGTGTTTCCACTTCTTCAAGAACAAACTGATACAAATCAACAGGATCTGTCCCTTTCAGCTCAGAAAAATACTTTTGGACTGATTGGGTCACACTTGCGGCCAATGACGCAGTTGTATCTCCTGTTTCGTTGCTGATTGTTGTCATTATTTCTAACTCCTTAACTTAAAAACAGCATTCTAACTAATTGATCAATTCCTGACAAGTATAGAATGCATAAAAATTAAAATATTTCGTAACTTATTCGGAGCAACTGCCTCCGAATAAACCTAAGAGACTTACTACTTTGGACTTTGGACAAAATGGCATGCAAAAAGCCGCATGCCATTCTGTCCAAATAATTTCGGATCTGAGATATTTATAGACTCGAATCATCAACATACGTCAGTATCTTTGTAATAATAGTGACAGATAGGGTGATTACTGATCCAAATCAAGAGAATACATCTCCAATTTCTTGGACAGAAAGACATGAGGCCCTTTTCATGTCTTTCTGTCCAAAGTCCAATTACTACAACTGCAACATCGCTGGATTAAAGGCTTTACCATTAATCAATAATTGCCCATCAGCTACTTTAAACTCAGTAACATAATCCATGCCTTGTGCTAATATGACACCCGACTTTAATAGCTCAGCTATCTTTTGATCTGCTTGGGTCATAGCTTGCTGATCAATCTCAGCAGCCGTTATCACAGGCGGTTTTGCTTGCGCAGGCTCTGTGGCTGGCGGCTCCACAGTTAGCGATTTATTTTGCTCCGACTGGGTCTCAGCTGACTGAGCCATGGCTTGTTGAAATGTCACTGATGCTTGAATCCGGTGTCGGAGCGAATCACTCAGACATGTCTTCAATACGGCAGCAGAAACAGACAATTTACCATTACCTTTGATTTTTTGAATCAATTGAAAAGGGTTGGTTACGTTTTCGTGCGGTAATGAAATGATCACCTTACCTTTAATAACCCCATTTGGCATGCCAATAGTAAGATCGGACATTTCAAATACGGCCCCTTTGTTCACCAACAAGGATATGTCGGGTAACATCGATAACAAAACACGTTGACGGTCACTATCTGATCCCTGATGTGTCTTAGATAGTTTACTATTCATATCCGTAAGCACATTTGAGTCCAGATTTTTAATCGATAAATCGACAGAACATGACGTGTACTCTTTCTGATTTAAAAACAATCGATTTAAAGCCAATTTAAATGATGAACTAAATAACCCTTTTGTCACCTGACTCGAAGAATGGGCTTCCAAATCCTTCACTTCAAATAACGCATCATTGTCTTTAGTTACTACAGCGGCAGGAAGATACAAATTAGCGTCTCCGAGGTATAAGCCATCAGGAGTAACATGTAAGTCGTAATCGCTTTTAATGTTGGTCAAAACGCCTTTGACGTGATCTTTTAACCAGGTCAAACCATTAATCATTAATTGACCGCTAATGTGTTTCTTATTCGATGTGATTTTAACCTCACTCGACATACCTAACCATTGAAACGTGTTATTGCCTTGCTTAGAAATCAAATTAAATTTAGGGGCGATTAACTGTAAGCAAGTATTATTTAAATAACTCACAAAAGCACTCAACTCCAAGGATGGTTTTATTGATTCCGGAGTATATTGTTCCGTAAACTTGTCTTCATATTGCGCCGGTAATAAAACGTGACTGTTGGCATAACCTAAACCAAACATGATGTTAGAGTTTGCAAAAATAAATGGCCCGTGATCAATACCCAAAGGCATTTGCGCAGTAAATGTTTGCTCAGGTTCCTTAATGGTTTGTCCATTAATATTCACATCACGCGCAGGAACCGTTAAGGTCCAATCCAACATAGCATCCGATGTGAACCAACCTCGCTTATACTGTTTTAAAACGACAGTCACGCCGTTAGACTGGTTGAGCACATCAATGTTTTTCTTTAAAGTACGCTCAGTTAAAACACCCATACCGTAGTAACAACCGAGGACTAATGCGGCTAAAATTACCACAAATCCAACGAGTTTTTTCATCTCATCTCCCTATACTAAACTGTGATTACTATAAAATTTGGGTTAAAGCCGAAATTCATGAGAACAAGAGTATATACCCATTCTACCTGAAGATCTTCGTTTTTCACCATTGCTTTTTTCGCTTAAGACTTCAGAACGGGCTTACAATAAGTTTCTTTCACCATCATTGCCAATGCCAGTGCAATTAAAGACGAAATAGGTAAAATACGCAAGCCGTATTGAAAATCAGATAACAATAACGTTTCAACGTGATAAGCGCGGGTACCGGATACGAGATCAACCAAATGTCCAACCAAGGGCTGTAACGATGCTCCAACAAAAATTGACATCATATTCGTAAAGGCAATGGCTGTGCCAATCACAAGCCGGCTATGCAACTCCGTTGACACCGCATACGCAATGGCCACACCACTGTTCGTTAATCCAAATAAGAAAAAGAGCACATACGCCAAATCACGACTCATATGAGGATAAAATACAAAGAAAGTCGTTAAAATAATGCCGCATACGGCGGATATGATCATACATGGCTTACGTCGCCCTACACGATCTGAAATATAACCCACTAATGGTCCACCAATGACCCATCCAATAAAAATCAAACCCGTCGCAAACGCTGCCGCATGTGCTGATAGCCCACGTCCGTACTCAAGGTAAGCTGGCCCCATAGCCTCACCAATGACAGCCGTTGGTCCATATAAGAACCCTGCATACAGCGCATTAATCCAAGTCTGACGGCTTGATAGAATTATACGTAGACTTTGTACGATTTTAATTTTAGGCTTCGGCGTCGAGTGATCCCCAGTATCCGCTGTGATCGGTTTATCTTGAATGTAAATAAACAGTAAAACCGAAAGGCCAACAAAAAGACTCGCTACGACAAACATACTGTGTCGCCAACCCACAGCACTCACCAAAAACGACAAAGGTGCCTGTCCAGCGGACGCCCCCAACATGCCTAACGCTTGAGTTAATCCAGCAAGCAAGCCCAGCATCGCGGGTGGAAACCAGGACGTGGCTAGTCGTAACGCTGAGATGAATGCAAATGCTGCGCTAAATCCAATCAACAATCGTGCAAAGGAAGCCATTGCCAAACCATTGGCAGCCCCAAACACACAACAACCAATGGCCGTTATGATGGACATAATCGTTAAAAGATATCTGATTTTAATTCTATCAACGGTCAACCCCACTGGGATTTGCATGATAATGTAGGGAATGTAGAAAAAAGCCGTTAACGTTGCAAAACCAACTTCGTTAATACCAAAATCAAGTTGTAAAAAACGATGCATGACGCCTGGAGCCACACGTGCCATGTAATCAGAAAAGTAAAACGTCGCAGCCAAACCCCAAATTAGCCACGCAGCACCAAGCTGATTTTTCGGATGAGATGGGTTTTCCGAGGATTTTAACGAGATATTCATAATCATACTGTACAGATATAAAAGAGCAAGTATACTATCACCTCCTTGGATTTTAGCCTAGGGTCTGTTGACAATTCAGATTCCTACGTTCCGCGGCTTGTCCGCGGAATCCCGTTGGATCTGTACTAATACAACAGGTTTTTGTATTGTTCAAGATCTCTGGATCCCGCGGACAAGCCGCGGGACGTGGGGCTTCTGGAGATGAATTGTCAATAGACCCTAGTACAACGAGTGATTTACCATGAATGCATTAGAGCTCGCTATTGATGAAGCAATAGAAACAGAAGGTGATAACACCAAGGCTAATAAAGCATATTTGGAGTTTATCAAAGCCAATTTCATCATCCCTATTGAAAAAAATTCTGCTTCGAATGAACCTGAGGTGTTGTATTTTACTGCGGATAATCAAACGTTTTTGCCTGTGTTTACCAATATGGACTATTTTGATCAATGGGCTCGCGAGATTCGTAATGACATCAACTTACTTAAATTATCCGGAGTTGATCTACTAAAAGGCATTGGCGAGCAGGTTATCGTCAGTTTGAATATTGGGAGTCCGGTCTATAAAGAATTCAATACGGCGGAATTAGCGCGGATGCGCAGCATGGTATTGAAGTTGTTTAAGAATTAATTGGACTTTGGACAGAATGGCATGCGTTTTTTTGCATGCCATTCTGTCCAAAGTCCAAGAATTAAGCTACCAACTCAATCAATTGATACCCAACGATAGCAGACATCACCAGTACACCGGATATTTCTAAAAACTTGATGAGGAAACTATCTCGATTATCATGATACACATGATCATTGGCTGAACCATCACCGTCTAATGCATCGTGATCAGAAGATAAAACGAATGCGGGTTGTTCGCCATAAAAACCAGCCCACCAACCATCGACCCATTGTTCACTTTCTTTCGAGCCCATCACAAAGGGATTTTCGTCCTCGGATATATCGGCGCGCGCGCATTCATAACCATAGAGATACGATTCTTCAAACGTTGGATGTTCTAGGTTAAAACGAAATTTAACGTGTGGTAATAACAGCATTGAATCGCTCATGTTGATCCCCTAATTAACTTTATGGTGCCAACCGACGACAGCACCATGTATCCCTTTTACGATAATACTGTAATCGATCATGTAAACGATTATCACGTCCCTGCCAAAATTCGACTTCCTCCGGGGTAACCGCATAACCACCCCAATGATCAGGACGGATTATCTTCTTATCGGCATAATCCTGAAGAGCTTGAGCTAATGCGTTATCAAGTTCTTCACGACTGCTGATTTCAGCGCTCTGTGGTGATGCAATCGTGCTGAGCTGGCTCGCTATCGGCCTAGAATAAAAGTATTCATCAGCTTGCTGTTTACTCACTCGATTGACCACACCGCGAACACGTACTTGACGCATCAGCTCGGGCCAATAAAAATTAAGTGCTGCATGTGGATTGTGATCCAACTGCAATCCTTTAACACTGTAATAATTGGTATAGAATACAAATGCACCGTTGTCCAGTTCTTTTAAAAGAACGACTCTGGAATCAGGGGATCCGTGTTGATCAACGGTAGAAAGAACCATGGCATTAGGGGTGTTTTTTTCAGCTTGTAGATGTTGCGTAAACCAATCCTCAAATTGATCGATTGGATTTTTATGCAACGTGGATTCAAGCAGATCCAATGTCCCATATTCTTGGCGAATGCTAGGTAAGTCATCAAATCTATTCATATTTTAGGGATCTCCAGATAATTGGGGTCGTGTCTGGCAAAACACACCTTAAGGTGAATCGTAGGTCGGGATATGGAGCGTAGCGACGTGCCCGACAATGGTGGGCACGCTGCGCTTTGCCCACCCTACAAAGGTATTCACCCAAAGGTGTGTTTTGTCAGACACGGCCCTAATTATAGATCTCAAATTTCTTGGACAGAACGACATGAGGCCCTTTTCATGTCGTTCTGTCCAAAGTCCAACTTACCAACCCGTGATTTCTGCGACGGCTTGACCCAGTTCAGCAGGTGAATTAACGGTTTTCACTCCAGCGGAGCGAAGCGCTGCAAATTTATCCGCAGCCGTTCCTTTACCACCCGAAATAATAGCACCGGCGTGTCCCATTCGTTTCCCTGCAGGCGCCGTTACCCCAGCTATGTATGAAACAACAGGTTTGGATACGTTTGATTTAATAAACTCAGCCGCTTCCTCTTCAGCACTACCCCCGATTTCACCCACCAAAATAATCGCTTCGGTTTGAGCATCTTTTTCAAATAGAGCAAGAATATCGATAAACGTACTGCCAGGGATTGGATCACCACCAATACCCACGCACGTACTTTGGCCAAAACCGGCATCCGTAGTTTGCTTCACGGCTTCATACGTTAATGTACCTGAGCGCGATACAATCCCTACTTTACCAGGCAAGTGAATCGAACCTGGCATAATACCAATTTTACAAGCGCCAGGAGTAATCACGCCTGGACAGTTCGGGCCAATCAGTCGACTGTGTGTGTTTTGCTCCAGATATAGTTTCACTTGCAACATATCCAATACCGGAATGCCCTCGGTAATGCACACGATCAATTCAATACCGGCTTCAGCCGCTTCGATAATCGAGTCTTTGCAAAACGGCGCGGGTACGTAAATCACCGATGCTTGAGCACCCGTTTCTTCTACTGCTTCGCGTACTGTATTAAACACCGGTAGATTCAGGTGCTTTTGGCCACCTTTACCCGGTGTCACTCCACCGACCATTTTGGTGCCGTATTCCAGAGCCTGTTCGGTATGAAACGTACCTTGTTTTCCGGTAAACCCTTGGCAAATCACCTTGGTGCTTTTATCAACTAATATACTCATTCTAACCTCATTATATTGGAGACTTGATCATCGAGTTACAGCAATGCCCAATTATTTTACGGCCGCTACGATTTTTTTAGCAGCGTCAGTTAAACTGTTTGCAGCAATAACGTTTAAATCACTCTTATTCAAAATATCAGCTCCAAGATCCGCGTTATTACCTTCAAGACGAACAACCACAGGTAAACTTAACCCCACTTCTTTCACAGCCGCTAAGATACCTTCAGCAATCAAGTCACAACGAACGATACCGCCGAAAATATTGACCAAAATGCCTTTCACTTTGTCGTCAGAAAGAATAATTTTGAACGCTTCGGTCACTCGCTCTTTTGTCGCACCACCACCAACGTCTAAGAAGTTAGCTGGATCTCCGCCGTATAATTTGATCACGTCCATGGTGGCCATCGCTAAACCGGCACCATTAACCATACACCCAATTTCACCATCCAATGGGATATAATTCAGTTCCCAATCGTGAGCGCGATTTTCACGTTCGTCCTCTTGCGATGGATCACGCATTTCTTTTAAATCAGGGTGTCTGAATAACGCATTATCATCGATACTGATTTTGCCATCCAAACAAACCAATTTTCCGGATTTCGTGACAACTAATGGATTGATTTCTAATAAATTCAAATCACACTCAACAAACATCTTACCCAATCCCACCATCAAACGCGTAAATTGGTTAATTTGATCATCAGTTAATCCCAATTTAAAAGCCACTTCGCGGCATTGGTACGGCATAATACCTACTAATGGATCCATCGTTACAGTCAGAATTTTTTCCGGTGTTTTTTCAGCAACGGTTTCAATTTCAACACCACCTTCGGTTGACGCCATGAACACAACACGTCGCGTGGCTCGATCAACCACAGCACCTAAATAAAGTTCTCGTGCGATATCACTGACTTCTTCAATCAATAACGAATTAACCGGCTGACCTTTCGCATCAGTTTGATAAGTCACCAAGCGTGTTCCTAATAATGATTTAGCGTATGCGGCCAATTCATCTTGAGTTGAAACCAATTTCACACCACCCGCTTTACCCCGGCCACCGGCATGCACTTGTGCTTTAACAACCCAACGAGGCGTTGTTAATTGTTGTGCAACTTGCACGGCATCGTCAACATTAAACGCAATATGACCATTTGGAACCGGTAAACCGTACCTAGCGAGTAGCGACTTAGCTTGGTATTCATGTAAATTCATTAGTATTTCCTAGTTAAACATTAAGTAATAAACGCGATGGATCTTCCAAAAGTTCCTTCACACTCACCAAAAACTGAACGGAGTCTTTGCCATCAATCAAACGATGGTCGTACGACAAGGCCACATACATCATAGGACGAATCACAATCTGACCCTTTTCAACAACAGGTCGATCTTCGATTTTATGCATCCCTAAAATACCCGTTTGCGGCGGATTAATAATTGGCATGGATAGTAATGAGCCAAATACGCCTCCGTTCGTAATCGTGAATGTACCGCCTTGCATGTCTTCAAGGGATAATTTTCCAGTGCGAGCGCGTGCGGCAGAATCAGAAATCGTGCGTTCGATATCGGCTAAACTCAATTGATCCGCATCGCGAATCACAGGAACCACCAAACCACGCTCAGTAGATACCGCTATACCAATGTCGAAGTAACCATGATAGACCACATCTTGTCCATCAAGTGATGCGTTAACCGCTGGAAATCGCTTCAGTGACTCAACCACGGCTTTAGTAAAAAAGGACATAAACCCTAGTTTTACGCCATGCTTTTTCTCAAATGCATCTTTATATAATACACGCAAATCCATCACAGCTTTTAAATTCACTTCATTGAAGGTGGTCAGCATGGCCGCATTATGTTGTGCTTCCAACAACCGTTCGGCAACTTTAGCGCGTAATCGTGACATCGGTACTCGACGTTCTTCTCTTGCGCCTGTTGCAACAGGCAAAGCAGCGGGTTTGTTCGCTGGCGTCTTTTCACGATTGGTTTCTATAAACCCAACCACATCGTGCTTTGTTATCCGCCCATCTTTACCTGTCCCAGACATTTGGGTAGGTTGCAGATCATGTTCAGCCAATAAGCGTCTAACACCAGGACTTGTAAGGTTCTCCTCTTTTCCAGGTGCTGATTCCCCAACGGCAGGTGCTGAAGTCGCTACAGCTCCCGCACCGCCCGCGCCAATTTTGGCCAGCAATTGTCCTGAATTGACGATATCGCCTTCTTTAAATAAAATCTCTTCCAGTATACCGTCCGCTGGAGCCGGTACTTCTAATACAACCTTATCCGTTTCCAGATCAACAAGATTTTCATCTCGAGTAACGTGATCGCCCACTTTTTTGTGCCAAGCCGCAATCGTGGCATCAGCCACTGATTCTGGCAAGACAGGTACTTTGACTTCGATTGACATATGAATACCCTATTTTATTTTAATGCTTCACGGACCAATTCAGCTTGCTGCTGTGCATGGACAGAAGCGCTTCCTCCCGCTGGTGCGGCAGCAAATCCCCGACCAGCATAAGATAACGTTTGAGTCGACTCCAAACATCCCTTAATATGATGCTGTGACGAAAACCAAACACCTTGATTTTGCGGTTCTTCTTGACACCATATGATGTCTTTTGCAATGGCGTATGTTTTTAATTCATCGACCAGTGCTCGTTTTGGAAACGGATACAATTGCTCAATTCGTACGATAGCAATGTGGTTCAAGTTGTCATCACGACGTTTTTGCAGCAGATCATAATAAACTTTTCCACAACACAACACCACTTTAGTCACTTGCTTTCGATCCAACTCGTCTATTTCAGGGATCACGGTATAAAACTTACCTTTCGATAAATCGTCTAACGGAGATACTGCCAATTTATGTCGTAATAGACTCTTTGGTGTCATAACAATCAGTGGCTTACGAAATTTTCGTACGATTTGACGACGTAACAGATGAAACATTTGTGCTGGTGTTGTCGGCGTACATACTTGTATGTTTTGTTCGGCACACAATTGCATGTAACGCTCAAGACGTGCTGATGAGTGCTCTGGACCCTGCCCTTCATAGCCGTGAGGTAGCAACATCACCATGCCGCACAAACGTCCCCACTTCTGTTCTCCAGAACTGATGAACTGATCAATCACCACTTGCGCGCCATTCGCGAAATCACCAAATTGTGCTTCCCATAATACCAATGAGGTTGGATCATACGCAGAGAAACCGTATTCAAATGCTAAGACTGCTTCTTCTGACAAAACGGAATCAATCACAATAAACCGCTTCATCGGATCAGTTGCCACTTGTTCCAGAGGAATATATTTTTCTCCCGTGGTCTGATCATGCAGAACAGCATGTCGATGAGCAAACGTTCCTCGCCCACAATCCTGGCCCGATAAACGAACTTCATAACCTTCATGTGACAACGTTGCGTAGGCCATGGTTTCAGCAAACCCCCAATTCATAGGAATCTCACCGGCACTCATTTTCTCTCGTTCGTCAAATAAACGCCTAACGACAGGATGCAAATCAAAATGAGCGGGTAACGTTAATAATTGTTTGGACAGTTTTTGAATCAACTCCACACTAACCGTTGTATTCACCGCATCAGTCCACTTGGCTTGAATATAAGGGGTCCAATCGGTAGCAAGTTTGCGTTTATAGTCCGTTCCTTGCAACGTACCCACGATAGTTTGACCTTTATCTAATTTATCGCGATACGACTCAATTAATTCATTCACTTGTGTTGCGGTTAAAATACCAGCTTGCTCTAGCTTATCGGCGTACAATTCACGAAGTGGGCGCATTGTTTTTATTTTTTTATACATCAATGGTTGGGTAACCATCGGTTCATCCGCTTCATTATGACCATTACGTCGATAGCATACCAAATCAATAACCACATCACGCTTAAAGGCCATACGAAACTCAAATGCTATCTGCGTTGCGAAAACAACAGCTTCCGGATCATCACCATTCACATGGATAATAGGCGCCTGTACCATTTTTGCAATTTCAGTACAATAATACGTGGAACGTGCATCCAATGGATCACTCGTTGTAAACCCAATTTGGTTATTGATAACAATATGGACGGTTCCGCCGGTGCAATAACCGGGTGCTTGTGAAAAATTGAACGTTTCCATCACGACGCCCTGGCCTGCAAACGCAGCATCCCCATGGATCACAACCGGTAGTACTTGATCTTTTTTATCCAAGTTACCTAATCGACGCAAACGTGAACGCGCTGACCCTTCAACCACCGGACCAATAATTTCTAAATGAGAAGGATTAAAAGCAAGAACCACATGCGTAATCGCATCAGGTTGAGTCGATATATCGGATGAAAATCCTAAATGATATTTCACATCTCCGGTTCGATTGGAATCGACTTTACCTTCAAACTCTTGGAATAATACCTCAGGTCGTTTACCTAATACATTAATCAAGACATTCAACCGACCTCGATGCGCCATTCCAATAACGACTTCTTTTATTTTATTTGCGCAACTTTCTCGAATAATTTCATTCATCAAAGGAATTAACGCATCACCACCTTCCAGTGAAAATCGTTTTTGTCCAACATAGCGAGTAGCCAAGTAACGCTCAAGACCATCCGCTGCAATTAACTCATTCAAAATTTGACGTTTTTTATCAGCATCAAATGCTGGACGACCACGCACCGTTTCGAATTTCGTTTGTAACCACTCAATTTCTTTCGTATTAGCGATATGCATATATTGCAGACCAATACTCCCACAATACGTTTCACGTAAGGCGTTGTATATATCCGACAAAGGCATGGGACGGTCAAAAAATGTCTTTCCTGCAACAAACTTTTGATTCATATCGCCGTCAGACAGATGATGATAGGATAACTGCAGGCTTGGAACGGCAACACGGTCAACCATTTCCAAGGGATCCAAACTAGCCGCATGATGACCATGAGCACGATAAGAGTTAATCAAATCAGCCACTTGCATTTGCTTACTATCGGTAACCGCAGTCACAGCATGCTTTTGAGTCACTGACTCTAAAAAGTGCTCCCGAATGTCACGGTGTGACACATCCGTAGCTTGTCCGTCGACCTTAGGCAACGCCTTAAATACAGCTTGCCAGTCTGCAGACACCGAATTAGGATCGGCAAGATAGTCTTCATACAGCCCATCAACATAAGCCATATTTCCACCGGATAAATAGGCTGTAGCCCATTCATGTTGCAGAGTACTACTACTCATTGATTCATTTCTCCAAAGGATTAAGGTAACTACTCACTCCGTTGCAAGGAACGGGCATATTTGGCGCATCTTGAACGAAAACGATTTTGAAAAATGCTCATCCCGGCCTTCGCCGGGACAGGCCAAGCCCATGTATGCTGCGCTTTTTCGAAACCGTTTTCGTTCAACCTGCACTCAAATCTGACCGTTCTCCGAGCGTCAACTGCACGCTCCGAGCAGTTACGGATTAAGTTTCATCTCGTAACATTTGTTTGCGTATTTCTCCAATCGCTTGGGTTGGATTCAATCCTTTGGGACAAACATTGGCACAGTTCATGATAGTACGACAACGAAAGACACTGAACGGATCTTGTAATTTACTCAAACGATGATCCGTTGCCGTATCTCTACTATCTGCTAAAAAACGCTGAGCTTGCAGCAAGCCGGCAGGTCCCACAAATTTTTCTGGATTCCACCAAAAGGAAGGACAAGAGCTGGTACAACAAGCGCATAAAATACACTCATACAAACCATCTAATTTTGAACGTTCCTCAGGCGACTGCAACCGCTCCCGCGCCGGAGCAACCGTATCGTTTTGTAAATAGGGCTCGATGCGTTCGTATTGATGATAAAATTGACTCATGTCCACAACCAGATCCCGAACAACAGGAAAACCCGGTAATGGCCTAACGACAACTTTATCCGATTTCAATGCAGACAGATGGGTGATACAAGCGAGACCATTGGTACCGTTAATATTCATTCCATCCGAACCACACACACCTTCGCGACATGAGCGGCGATACGAAATCGTTGCGTCCTGCTCCGCTTTCAAGCGCTCAAGTAAGGTCAATATCATGGGATCACTATTCGCAGAAATCGTCATCCGGTAATCTTGCATATAAGGCTTGTCATCCACCTCTGGATTATATCGATAAATAGACAGACTTACATTTCTTGACTCAGGCATGTTACGTCCTCTTAATAAACTCGTTCTTTTGGTTCGAATCGTTTCACATATTTAGGTGATACATTCACAGGACGAAAATCAATAGCATCATCCACCATAAAATATACCGTATGTTTTATCCATTTCGCATCATCTCGTTTGGGAAAATCTTCACGGCTATGTGCTCCACGACTTTCTGTTCGACTGATTGCGGATTTTGCTGTTGCGTACGCTGTAGCCATCAAGTTATCAAGCTCCAAGGCCGTCACTCGCTCTGTGTTGAATACGTCACTCTTATCCAGCAATTTGGCATGCGCAAGGCGTTCGCGTAAGGCATCTAATCGCTCCAAACCTCGTTCCATTATCTCGCCAGTACGAAAAACCCCGAAATCAGATTGCATGACTCGTTGCATTTCATCTCGTATAACGGAAGGACTCTCACCATCAGTAGATTGTTGCCAACGCTCGTAACGAAGCAATGACGCCGCCACATCATCATCAGTTGCCGATGGCATGTCTCGCATTTGATTCGATTGCCACATTTCTTCAACATGCAATCCAGCTGCTCGCCCAAATACAACCAAATCTAATAATGAGTTACCACCCAATCGGTTAGCACCATGTACCGAAACACATGCGCATTCACCCACAGCGTAAAGCCCTTCTACAAGGCTCTCTTTACCTAACCGCTTCGTAATGACCTGACCGTGCATATTGGTAGGAATTCCACCCATACTATAATGACACGTTGGTACAACAGGAATGGGTTCAGAAATAGGATCGACGGCTGCAAATTTCATGGATAACTCACGAATTCCAGGAAGTCGTTCTTTAATCAAGTCGGCACCCAAATGATCTAGTTTTAATTTGACGCATTCAACACCATCAATATTAAAACCCTTGCCAGCACGCAATTCTAAAGCAATTGCTCGGGACACCACATCACGTGAAGCTAGATCTTTAACATGCGGTGCGTAGCGTTCCATAAAACGCTCACCGTCTTTATTGATCAAATAACCACCTTCACCGCGACAACCTTCGGTCACCAACGTGCCCGCACCAGCAATACCTGTGGGATGAAACTGCCACATTTCCATATCTTGTAATGGGATCCCGGCACGCAGGGCCATACCATAACCATCACCCGTATTAATATAGGCATTTGTCGTAGATTGAAATATTCGACCTGCTCCGCCCGTTGCTAAAATACAAACTCGGGATTGGAAAAAAACAATCTCTCCCGTTTCAATACACATCGCGGTAACACCCGCAATTTTATCGTGCGCATCTTTCACAAAATCAAGCGCAAACCACTCACTAAAAATTTGTGTTTTAACTTTTAAGTTTTGTTGGTACAACGTGTGTAATAAAGCATGTCCGGTTCGATCAGCAGCAGCCGCCGTTCGTGCCGCTTGTTCTCCACCAAAATTTTTAGACTGTCCACCAAACTGACGTTGATAGATTTTACCATTGTCCATACGGGAAAACGGCAAGCCCATATGCTCTAATTCATAAACGGCATCAGGCCCAGTTTTGCATAAATACTCAATGGCATCTTGATCACCAATATAATCAGCACCTTTGACGGTATCGTACATATGCCAGCGCCAATCATCTTCATCAGAATTTCCCAGAGCAACCGTTATGCCGCCTTGAGCGGAAACCGTATGTGACCGTGTTGGAAATACTTTTGAAATTAATGCCACTTTCATATCAGATGATTTTGCTAACTGATAGGCAGCTCGCATACCCGCACCACCTGCGCCAATAATTACTGCATCGAATTTGTTACACGCAACTGCCATTGTTATTGTCCCCAAACAATCATGAAGCCCCACAGAAATTGACTACCTAGAAACAAGGCAACCAACACTTGAACAGACACTCGAATACCTGTGCGTTTGATATAGTCCGTTGTTACAGTCCAAATGCCTATCCACGCATGCAACAACAGTAAAAACAAAGCGATCACACTCGCAATTTGCATGGAACGCAAGTGGAACAAGGCATGCCAATTGGTATATTCTAATGATAGATGGCTGAGTAAATAACCCATTAAAAACAACAGATATGCGGCCAAATATATCGCCGACACACGTTGAATCAACCAATCCTTCAAACCATTTCCGGTTAGACTCGTAACATTCGTTACCATATCCACATCCCTAAAAAAAGTACCATCACAGCAGCAAGCACAATAACTATGACAGCACTACGCCGTGCGGCATGAAGCTCCTCACCAATTCCCATATCCAACATAATATGCCGAACACCTGCAATCACATGATAAATTAAGGCACTAAAAAACACCCATAAGCAAAATCGAATGTGCGGGTGAATCAAGAACGTTTGCAGCTCATCATACGAAGACTGCGATTTTAATGATAATTGCAATATATACAATATCAGAGGTAACAAAACAAAAAGAATAACTCCCGATATACGATGCAAAATCGAAGCTATCGACATAGCTGGGTATTTAAAACTACCCAAATCAAGATTAATTGGTCGTTGATGGTTCACTGTAAATTTCGTCCTTATTTTGAAAAATCTGTAACTGCTCACCCGTACGTCATCCCGAGCACAGCGAGGGATCTCCAATACATGGCACAGTACCATAATCCAGGAGATCCCTCGCTGTGCTCGGGATGACGTGCAAGTAGTTACAAAAATCTGTTGTAATCTACTGTGCTGCAAAATTATAGCATACGTTATTAGGGATGCCGATCTAAAAATATCACAACCTGTCATTAGGGTCTGTTGACCCCAAGCCTAAGTTATCGCGCTTAAATATTCGATCAGCACGATAACTTGAACGCACTAATGGACCGGACGCTACTTCAAAAAATCCTTTTTTCAAACCTATTTCACGTAAATTGGCAAATTGTTCTGGGGTAACATAGCGCTCAACAGGTAAATGATGTTGAGTCGGCTGTAAATACTGTCCCAACGTTAAGATATCAACATGACAATTGCGCAAATCATCCATGGTTTGCATGATTTCATCGTCCGTCTCGCCTAGTCCAAGCATCAAACTTGTTTTTGTTAATACATCCGGTCGATATTGCTTAGCAAATGCCAATACATCCAATGTCTGCCAATAGCCGGCTCGATTATCACGAACGGGATGAGTCAATCTCTCCACCGTTTCAACATTTTGAGCAAACACATCGACACCACTGTCCAAGAGCGTAGCAACATCACGTTGCATCCCCTGGAAATCCGGAGTCAATGCCTCTATTTTTGTTTTAGGACAGCGTGCTTTAATGGCTAAAATAGAATCAGCATAATGTTTTGCACCACCATCCTCTAGATCATCCCGATTTACAGAGGTTAATACAACGTAGTCCAGGTTCATCCGTTCAACGGTTGTTGCCGTATTTTCAGGTTCGTCACGATCCAACCATCCTTGCGGATTACCCGTATCAACAGCACAAAATCGACAAGCGCGTGTACAAACCGAACCCATTAACATAATGGTTGCAGTACCGTGCGACCAACACTCGGCTATATTAGGACACTTTGCTTCCTGGCATACGGTTGACAATCGATGTTCTTGTACTTGCTTTTTAACCTGCATATAAGCAGGTGTCGTCTGATTCGAAATACGTAACCAATCTGGTTTTGGCAAACGCTGATGTGGCTCATCCACCGCTTTTATGCCATCTTTAATTGCAACAAAGCCTTGTTCGGTTTTGTATTTTTTTCCACTTTCAACCACAATAGGAATATCGGCTAATTTGCTCATTTTAATACTAACCCCCATGTTTTAGGGTGCCAACGACGTATCATATAAAACAATAAACCCAACTCGATACACGTCAGATACATCGTTGCCAATATATCACTTAGGTAGTGATATGTTAATAAAACACGCGTTGAAATAACGAGTAGTCCCATGATGGCAAACGCATAACGATATCGCGGAAATGAAATCATCAAACCCAACATCAGGCTGGTAATCGCCGTAGTGTGCCCGGAAGGAAATGAATAAAAAGACTCCTGAACATGCCAACCATAAAATCCAAACAGTTGCTGATCAAAGAACAGCTCAGGACGAGCACGACCTAACGTCATTTTTAAAATGATGTTGATTAGGCTGGTGAACAACACACAAGACCATAAAAACCAAAGGCGATGTTCTGCTTTTTTATTATGAACAAACAAAAATGAGCAAGCAGCGGCCAATGGCAATAGAATTAAATAGGCTTGAGTTACTCCCAAACACGTAATCCAGTATAAAATCGGCAGCTCTTTTTTCAGATGAAGTTGATGTAAGAAGAGAGCGAGCGAGCGATCGACGTAAACGTAGGAAAGCACTATTACCAAGATGACACTGATGGTCAACCAAGGATTTAGCATCACATCCCAATAACTTTTTTTATTGGTAACTGCTCGGAGGGTACTATTGACGCTTGGAGAACGGTCAGATTTGAGTGCCGGTTGAACGAGCACGTTATGTGATGTAGTGGGGCTCATTTATACTCCTTGCCGCATTGCTAATGACTGCAAGGCCTGTCGAATGAGTTGTTCACACGACTGCTGGCCATCATCGATCTTACTAATTACTTTTGTGGCTTCTTGACGTTTATAACCCAGCGCCTCTAAAGCACAAATGGCTTCATCTTGTTGATTAAACAGCCCTATCGTATTCGCATGCGTACTTGTTGTATGAGACAATTGCTGAATACTGTCTTTCATCTCTACGATCAAACGCTCTGCCGTTTTTTTACCAATCCCCGGCAATTTCGTTAATAATTGTGAATTTTGTTGATAAATACACTGAATAAACTCATCTGGGGTAATGCTCGATAAAATAGCGATGGCTAATTTAGGACCGACTCCATTGACTTTAATTAACGCTCTAAATAACGCACGCTCTTGTTTGTCGATAAAACCATACAGCAATAAGGCATCTTCTCGTACAATAGTGTGGATGAACAATCCGACTAAACCAACCTCCAATTCCAGTTTAAAAAACGTAGCTAGCGATGTTTCGACATCATAACCAACACCATTCACATCAACAACGATTTTACCCGGTTGCTGCTTATCAATAATGAAACCACTCAACCAACCAATCATCGTTTTCTCCTAAACGTGGCCAACCCACTGCGCATATGGCTATGGCAAATGGCAATCGCCAAGGCATCAGCCGCATCATTTTGTGGTGAATTAGATAGCATTAATAAGTGAACCACCATCTGCTTCACTTGCTCTTTTTCCGCAGCACCATATCCAACCACCGATTGCTTAACTTCTCGTGCCGAATACTCACTGACCTTGACCCGGTGCGAAGCACAAGCAACCATTGCAACACCACGCGCATGTCCTAACTTTAATGCCGAATTAGGGTTTTTATGCATAAAAACTTGTTCAATTGCCACTTCACTGGGGTTAAATTGCTCCATTAAATCACAAATGCCATTAAAAATCTGCAATAAACGGCTGCTAAACTCGCCCTCTGATGTACGAATACAACCGCTATCAACATAATGCAATTGGCGATTATGCTCTCGAATCAGACCATACCCGGTCACTCTAGACCCAGGATCAATTCCTAGAATCAATGTCATTACTCGGCAACTTCAAATAATAACTCATCAGGATATTCCGCGTTGCTATATACGGCTTGAACGTCATCCAGATCATCCAGCATTTCAATCAATTTGTCCACTCTCTCAGCATTATCTTTATCCAATGGAATTAGAACTTGTGCGCGTCGAGTGATATGTGACTGATCTACCTCAAATGTCGCCGTCTGCAATGCATTCAATATGGTATGATAATTCTCCACGGCCGTAATCACTTCAAGCTCACCATCCTCCAATAGGATAACATCCTCAGCACCTGATTCGATTACAATATCCATCGCCTCATCAGCGCGATCGGTTGCTGCCAACAAAATTTCACCCTGCTTGTTAAATAAATAAGCAACAGAGCCATCCGTGCCCAAGTTACCGCCGTGCTTAGTGAAGGCATGTCGAACTTCGGAAACGGTTCGATTTTTATTATCCGATAAACAGTCTACTAAAATAGCAATGCCACCCGGTCCATATCCTTCATACGACATTTCCATCATATTGGCACCATCCAAACCACCAGCTCCACGTTTCACCGCATTATCAATAGTATCACGCTTCATATTGGCTTTCAGCGCTTTCATCACGGCATCGCGCAACCGTGGATTTGATGACTCATCAGGCCCGCCCATTCGAGCAGAAACGGTAATTTCGCGTATCAATTTAGTGAATACTTTTCCACGTTTAGCATCTTGTACACCCTTACGAAACTTAATATTTGCCCATTTACTATGACCAGCCATGAAACGCCCCGTTGTTGAGATATAGCGATTATACAATGTCAGCGATTTAAAAAAAATGCTAACATAACCCCGGTTCGTAGTTTTTTTTACTGATTACCACTGAACTGGGGTTAACATAATAAAATCTGAAAACAGGAGACGTTTATCATGTACTTGTCAGGATTCGGTAATCATCATCAAACTGAAGCCATCAAAGGAGCCTTGCCGACGAATCAGAATTCGCCACAGCAGTGTCATTTCAATCTTTTTGCTGAGCAACTAAATGGCAGTGCATTCACACGCCCACGTCATACTAATTTACACTCCTGGCTCTATCGGAAATTACCTTCTGTAGTACATCAAGACTACGTGCCTTACTCCAAAGTAATCTGTAATCCGTTTGCACTCCTTCAAGCGCCCAATCCCATGCGTTGGTCAGCCTTTACAAACCCCACTGATCCGATTGAGTTTGTGGATGGGATGACCCATTTGGCCGGCAATGCGCATCTCAATAGCTATCTGTATCAATGCAATCAAACCATGACAACACGCTATTTCAGAAATCACGATGGTGAGCTGTTATTTGTACCCTATCAAGGAAGTTTGAAACTTCATACCGAATGCGGTGTACTCAACATATCCCCAGGCATGATTGCCGTGATTCCACGCGGGATCACATTTAAAATTGAATTACTGGATGCTGTTGCAGCGGGTTATTTGTGTGAAAATATGGGGCTTCCCTTTACGTTACCTCCGCTGGGTCCGCTGGGTGCCAATAGCCTAGCTAACCCTCGGCATTTTCTCTATCCCACAGCTGCTGTTGAGGAATCTCATGGGGATATTCACTTAATTTGTAAATACCAACAGCATCTTTGGATTGCTGAAAGCAATCACTCACCTTTGAACGTCGTTGCCTGGCATGGAAATTATGCCCCATACAGTTATGATCTATCCTTATTCAATACCATTAATACCGTGAGCTTTGATCATCCTGATCCCTCTATTTTTACCGTGTTAACATCGGAAAGTGAAATTCCAGGCGTTGCAAACGTTGATTTCGTAATTTTTCCACCTCGATGGATGGTTGCTGAACACAGTTTCAGACCCCCTTATTTTCATCGCAATATCATGAATGAGTTCATGGGGCTTTTAGTTGGTGAATACGATGCAAAAGCTCAAGGATTTGAAGTCGGTGGCTTCAGCATCCATAATTGCATGACATCACACGGGCCCGATACACAATCCTATAAAGCAGCTAGCATTCAACAATTAAAACCCAAATACTACGACAACACACTAGCCTTCATGTTTGAATCCTATAAACCTTGGCTTTACACCGAGTTTGCTTTACAACATCCGACAAGACAAACGGATTATACTGCGTGTTGGCAAGGATTTTAGAGTCAGGTTGACTCAGCAATTCTGGGTGAACGATAAGGCCCTCTGTTCTAGGGCTATGTAGCGTTTTAATAAAATTATTTTTCGCAAAATATCACTGAATTCGTAGGGTGAGCAAAGGAGCTTGCGACGTGCCCACCAGCAGTGGTACAACGG
>JAUYQG010000035.1 GCA_030695645.1 Legionellaceae bacterium | reverse complement strand
GTTGTACCACTGCTGGTGGGCACGTCGCAAGCTCCTTTGCTCACCCTACGAATTCAGTGATATTTTGCGAAAAATAATTTTATTAAAACGCTACATAGCCCTAGAACAGAGGGCCTTATCGTTCACCCAGAATTGCTGAGATAATAGATAATATTCCACTGAAACGCGTAGGAAATCCAGAGGATTACTCTGGACTTGTCGTACTATTAGCATCCAATGCCTCCAGTTGGATTACAGGTGTTACTATTGCCTGCGATGGTGGAAAAACCATCAGTTAGTGGTAGAGGAACGTACAGAGAAATCACCAAAAATATTAAATTTGTAGGGACATAAGTTTTAAGCTAGTCTGTCTAAATAGCCCTATCATCAGGACGCTCACTTTTATGAAAAACAAGTTATCCGAGAAAATATTAAATTTTTTCCCAATTGCGTTAGTAATTTATGAAATATCTAATTATCTCGCTAATGATGCTTACCTTCCTGCTATGCCAGGTATTGCAGAGCAGTTACAAACAACCAATCATTTAGTCCAGCTCACATTAACCTCTTTTTTCTTAGGTAATGCGACAATGCAGTTAATTTTAGGCCCTATCTCAGATAGATATGGTCGCCGTGTTTTACTGCTTGGTGGTGGAATCATCTTTATAATAACGACGTTGATTTGTGCTTTGAGTCATAATATTTACACTTTATTGATTATCAGATTTTTTCAAGGTGCTGCCGTTACATCGATGATTATCGCTGGTTACGCAACGGTTCATGCAATGTATGATCAGGTACGCGCAATTAAAACCTTGGCCTGGATGAATGGGATTACTGTTTTGGCACCCGCTTTAGGCCCCTTGTTTGGTGGTATGATTTTGGTTGTCGCATCCTGGCGCTGGATATTTATTATTTTGGCCATATGGGCTTTCTTCGCATGGATTGCTTTATTTAAATTCATGCCCGAAACTTGCGAAACTCCCATTCCTATTAAACCTAAAAAATTGATGAAACAATATGGATTGGTTCTCTTTAATAAACGGTTTATCAGCCCTATGTTGACGTTGTCTATACTATACGCTGTCATGATTTCTTGGATAGCCGCTGGCCCTTTTTTAGTTATGGACACATTTCACTATTCTGCAGTTAATTTTGGCTTGATTCAGGGGCTTGTATTCGGAGCATTCATCATTGGCACACATTTAGTGACTCACTTGATTGAAAAAATACCCCTTGGACGAATTACAAAAATCAGCATCCTTTTGGCCATGTTAGGTGCGGGTTTTGGTTTTATTGGAAGCTTGGTGATAACAAAGAATTTACTTACTATTGTTATTCCAATGATGGTTTTTGCCTTAGGTGCGGGTATTGGTTTCCCCGTCTTGAACCGTTTATCGATTGAAGGCAGTGATGAGCCTATGGGCATTAAAATGGCCTTATTTGCTACATTCCTTGGTATGAGTGCATTTTTAGGAAGTATCATTATAAGCTCCTTCTACACGGGTACTGTATTGGGTTTTGCATCAATTATTCTGGGATTCTCTGTCTTTTTAATACCGTTATACTTTATTCAACAGGGGGGCAAAAATGTCCTCTTATCTAAGTAAATTTTGGGGTGATTTTAAAAGTAAGAACTGTGAAGGCGCTCAAAAGCAATTTGAAGAACTAGATGACAATGAAAAACAGGAGATTTTCCAAGAATTATTTCAGAAAAGCGAATACCATCGTAGGCCATTGATAGTATCCGTGCTCCGCAGACAATTATATGATGATAAATCATTTGGTGATTTTTATCAGTCATGGTTTCCTCTGGCAGAAATGTGTAATAAAATCAAACGCAATGGACAAGTTTTCCAGCAACATTTTCCAATACCTGTACGAGTTATCAATCAAAGACCATGGTTATTTTTTAATTTTGAACAGCTATTTCCTTGTTATCTATTTAAAATGACAGAAGCCCCAACTCAATGCGCTTTTAAAGATATTCAGCAATTAGAAGGCAAAAACGCCGTTATTTTGCACAGAAGTGAGATTTATTACGCCAATCAAAGAAAACCATACGTTCATAAAATTAAAAAAACATTTGATAACAGAGAGCAATACAACAGCTTAATAGAGGAATTTACGGAAAATCGCAGATTAGCTGATAATAATGCCCTTAGAGCCTCTTGCAAAATTGCAAAAACATTGATCACTCATCAAGTCAGATGATTTTTTAAAATTTCAATTTAAGACCTAATGATCAATAACATACCAGTGGTTCATTTTTTCTCACAATAGTTTATTTTTCACGCTTACCAGGAGCTTATATGTGGTAGTGTAGGTTGCGGCCTTGGCCCAACAACATGGTTTTATTGACTACTGTTGTTGGGCCAAGGCCGCAACCTACCATAGCACTACATACATTTTCAGGATAAGGATAAGCATGACCATATAATCGATAGCTACGTTGCAAAACGCATTAATTGATCAACCGTCAAGGCTAATACACCAAACATCAGGTGTGCCATCACTTTTTGGTGACCACGTACGCGCACGCACAATCCACCGAACTCATCCTTTAGTCTGGCATTGACTCGTTCTGCAGTGCTGCGTTCTTTATAACGCTGTGCTTCATGGGGATCAAATTGTCGTTCATCTTTTGGACTTCGATGATTGAAATCAATTAAGGGTACATGACCTAATTGTTTGCTGTGTTCCCGAATAATCACTGAGTCATAAGCGGCATCCATCAAATCATAAAGATTCGTAACACGCTGTTTTGTCATTTCTGCCAATGGCAAGGCTACTTGACTATCATGCACGGAAGCTGATGTGAGCACGCAGCTAACAGTTGTCTGGTCGTTGTATGCAGCAATTCTGGGTGAACGATAAGGCCCTCTGTTCTAGGGCTATGTAGCGTTTTAATAAAATTATTTTTCGCAAAATATCACTGAATTCGTAGGGTGAGCAAAGGAGCTTGCGACGTGCCCACCAGCAGTGGTACAACG
>JAUYQG010000034.1 GCA_030695645.1 Legionellaceae bacterium | reverse complement strand
CCGTTGTACCACTGCTGGTGGGCACGTCGCAAGCTCCTTTGCTCACCCTACGAATTCAGTGATATTTTGCGAAAAATAATTTTATTAAAACGCTACATAGCCCTAGAACAGAGGGCCTTATCGTTCACCCAGAATTGCTGGATCGAACTGGATCCTGCGGACAAGCCGCGGGACGTAGGAATCTGAATTGTCAACATGCCTAATGACTTTCGTAATAATTTTAATGAAATCTAATGGCCAAAAATTCAAAAAGATTGTACAATGACACGCCATTAAAACGAATAGGAGCTACAAGCATGAAATTTGGATCATTTGCAAAATATGGGCTAATCGCAGCGAGCGTTGTTTTGTTCGCAGCTTGCTCAAAAACACCAGGTAGCGCAGGCATGGGAGCAGGAGAAGATGGCCTGTCAGCACACGGATTAGGTCTAAAAGGCGGTTTTGCCGGCCAAGAAGCGGGTGAAATGTATACAACACAAGCTCCTCACAACCAAATTTATCTATTTTCTTACAATGATAGTGCACTGTATGAAAAATACGTTCCATCCGTCAATGCACAAGCAGACTATCTAAAATCGCATCCAGGTGCACGCGTACTGATCGCTGGAAATACCGACGAACGCGGAAGCCGTGAATACAACGTTGCCCTTGGTGAACGCCGTGCCAACACCGTTGCTGATATCATCCGCATGGCAGGTGTTAGCAGACAACAAATTAGAGTGGTAAGCTATGGTAAAGAACGTCCTGCTAATTTAGGCCATGATGAATCAGCTCACGCTCAAAACCGACGCGTTGAATTAACATACGAGGTAACTAGATGATACGCATTTCTCGACTAATCCTACCGCTGTGTTTTCTGTTATCGTTTAATGTGTTAGCAGAAGCACCCGTTGTGGATGACAGCGAAAATTATGCGCTTCTCGAAGAGCAACAACAGACGGCGAATGAGCCGTCTGTTGTCCGCGAATCAACTGAAGCACGCTACGATGATACAGAGCCCGCTTTAGCCAAAGATACTGACACGGTAAACACCGACAGCAGCAACGTTGACTTAGTTAACAAAATCCAAGGATTACAACAAGACATCCAAGAACTACGTGGACAATTAGAAGTTCAAGCTCATGAGATGAAAGTATTGCAAGAACAACAATTATCATTTTATAAAGACTTAGATGCCCGCCTGCGCGGCTCGCCGATCAATTCCGCTAAAAGCGCGCCCACTGCAAATCTTGATCTAGGCGAAAACCCAACAACACCTAGCGATCTCGCAGCAAAACAACCCACATTACCGACAACTCCAGTTACGACTCCTCAAGCATCAACAACCGTTATGCCGCAAGTGCAACCGATGATCACATCCGCAGCGAATACCAATCCCGCTGATGAGCAAATTAGTTATCTTGCTGCCTACGAACTGGTTAAAAACAAACGATACGATGAAGCATTAATTGCCATGCAAAGTTTTGTGACAAAATATCCGCAAGGTGGTTATACAGCAAATGCCCAATATTGGTTGGGTGAATTATATTTGGTTAAGAAAAATTATAATGATGCCATTACGCATTTTGATGTGGTGTTGCAACAATTTCCATCATCAAGCAAATACTCCGCAAGCCTTCTAAAAATGGGTTATGCTCTGGCTGATTCAGGTCGTGTAGGTGAAGCAAAAGAACGACTCCAGCAAGTCATGAAAAAATACCCGGACACCAGTACCGCTGAACTTGCCCACCTAAAATTGGAAACACTGGGTGGTTGATGACGTCGTTACGTATTACTGAAATTTTTCATTCTATCCAAGGCGAATCAACTACTGTGGGTCTACCTACGGTTTTTGTTCGCCTCACCGGCTGCCCATTGCGTTGTCAATATTGTGATACAGCGTATGCCTTTCAAGGCGGCCAGTTGATTGATATAGATGCCATACTTACGCAAGTAGCTGGTTTTAATTGCCGCCATGTGTGCATAACCGGAGGCGAACCATTAGCTCAACCGGGCTGTATCGAATTACTGCAGAAATTATGCGATGCCAGTTTTAGCGTGTCATTGGAAACGAGTGGTGCTCGAGATATTGCCGAAGTTGATGCGCGCGTCATGATCGTCATGGATATAAAAACACCCGATTCGGGTGAATGCGATAAAAATAAATTTGCCAACATTCCTCATCTGAAAACAACGGATCACATTAAATTCGTTCTATGCAGTCGTAGCGATTATGATTGGGCATGTAAGATACTCACAGAGTATCAGCTACCCACCATCACACAAGTACTGTTTTCACCTAGTTGGGAGCAATTAAATCCCACGCATCTCGCTGATTGGATCATTCACGATCAACTACCCGTACGTTTTCAGCTACAATTACATAAAATACTCTGGAATGATATGCCAGGACACTAAGGGAGAGACAGACATGCAACAATGGCTGGGTCAGGCACCTGCGAACATCGCCTTGATAAAGTACATGGGTAAAAAAGATAATGATAAAAATTTACCCGACAATCCTTCCCTATCTTATACTCTCAATGATTTACTAAGCAATGTGTCATTAGAAGCATACCCCGGTAAAAAGGATTTTTGGGAGCCATTACACACACCTGGCGTTCCTGAGTTTACCCTATCAACTGAGGCGCAAACTAGATTTTTAAACCATCTGGCTTTTTTAAAGGCTGAGTTTCAATACACAGGCGCGTTTATCGTGCGATCGTGCAATAATTTTCCGCATAGCAGTGGGCTTGCAAGTTCGGCATCCAGTTTTGCAGCATTAACACAATGTGCTGTACTCGCGCTAAGCGAATTAACTCATACTCCAATACCATCCATTGAGGCTCAAGCAAATTTAAGCCGTATGGGTTCAGGATCATCTTGCCGTTCATTTTTTTCACCATGGGCATTGTGGGATAATGACGTAGTAACCGGTATTGACTTACCTTATAAAAAATTAATTCATGAGGTGATCATCATCAGTCATGAAGAAAAAAAGGTATCGTCTTCATTGGCACATCAACTGATCCGCACTAGCCCGCTGTATCGTAATCGAAACGAACGGGCACGGGAAAACCTTGAACTGCTATTAACGGCGCTGAAATTGCAAGACTGGACCAGTGCTTATAAAATATGTTGGCGTGAATTTCAAGATATGCATCAATTATTTCCAAGCTGTTCGCGACCTTTTACTTACATAACGGACAGAACGCAAAGTGTATTGAACCATTTACAAGAGCTTTGGTTACGTGAGCAAGATGGTCCAATCATCACCATGGACGCGGGACCCAATGTTCATGTGCTCTATCGACCTGATCAAGCGGAAATGGCAAGACAATTCAAACAAGATTATTTGATAGGTAATTTTGATGTTTTATGATTTTCAAACCATTACGCATGGGAAGTGGATTTTAGCAGGAGAGCATGCCGTTATTCGAGGGCATGGTGCGTTGGTATTTCCAATTCATGATAAAACACTGACGTTGAGCTATCAAAAAAACGTTTCTGGGTTTAACGAACTTGCGATCAGTACGGATTACCTTGACAGCCCAGGCAATAATATCCCGTTACTGCTCACTAGAGTGCTGAAGCGTGCCGTAAGCCTTGTCGAGGAACCATACTCTAGACTCCAAGGAACACTGCATATAGCGAGTAATATTCCAGCGGGCGTGGGCATGGGAGCTTCCGCAGCTCTTTGTGTGGCCATTGCTCGTTGGTTTGCAGCAGAGCAGTTGATCACGACACAACAGATACATGACTTTGCTCGTGAGCTGGAGCATCTATTTCATGGTCAAAGCAGTGGTTTAGACATCGCTGGCGTATCCTCATTATCAGGTGCCTACTTCAAACAAGGTCTCAACACCCCTGTTAAACAGGCTTGGAATCCCAATTGGCAATTATCATCTTGTGGTGAGGTGGGTGCCACATCTGATTGCATCAATCAAGTCCAACGACTTTGGGATCACAATCAAATGCATGCTGTCCTGATTGATCAACAAATGAACGAGTGTGTTGATCAAGCTCGGTTCGCGCTTGAAAGACACACCTCGGAGTCTTTGCCGCTATTGATAGATGCTATGAATAAAGCCCATGATTGTTTTCTAGAATGGGGATTAATAACACCAGCATTACAACGTCATATGCAACAATTACGTGATCAGGGCGCTCTGGCGGTCAAACCGACTGGTTCAGGTGGCGGCGGAATTGTGGTTTGTTTGTGGGCGTAATGCATGAAACAAGACCTTAGTGATCTCGAACTTAATAAGCTACCCTTTGTGCGCCCAGATTGCTGTTAGCTTGCCTTACACTATCTCAGAAATGTTCGTGTGTCATTACCGAGCAGACCCTGTCTTTCTCCTGCTGTTTTGGCTGACCAAACCACATATGACGACCAGCCTGTGCCACCAAACCCACACCGGCTACAGCAGCAACACCTGCTACTCCAAAGGCGCCCACGACGGCAGGACCAGATAGAACTAACAATGCCAAAAGTAACACGGTCACACCTACGGCTATACAAAAAACACCGGTCGCCATGCCAATGTAATCCATGTAGAAAGAAGGAACAAACATGTCTTTATTGCTCTGATTTTGAACTACCAATGAAGGAATAATGCCTTCATTAACATTTCGTACCAATAAATCGTTTGCGGGGGATTTTGTAAACGTGGTTAACAGCATCTTTACCACTGGTGAACGAGATGGCTTCGTAGAAGCAGGCAAATTCTTCAGTGAGGTTTGGGATGCCGCTTGATCGTCGAGAAATATACTGTTCGTACGATCTGTGCCAAAAGTCGCTGCATCATTATTTGAAGAGCGGTTTTTATCATCCTCCA
The DNA here is from genome assembly GCA_030695645.1 of Legionellaceae bacterium. GTDB lineage: Bacteria > Pseudomonadota > Gammaproteobacteria > Legionellales > Legionellaceae > JAUYQG01. The sequence goes on along the minus strand of JAUYQG010000034.1, from coordinate 3,225 downwards.
AAGAAACATCGTAGAATTGTTCTTTTGATGTAGACGAATCGTCAGAAAGAAGCGGGGTTACTCCTATCCGCGAATACCCGAAATCAGTATCCCTATCCGGGCTCTTTCTCTGCGGACTATTGTGTGGCAATGAGCGCTGACTTTGGTTAAGTGCCTCATTTAACAGGTCTAACTCATCATCCTTCAACATGCTACTCAATACAGCTTGTTGTTTCTCCTCGCCAAGATCATGTTCAAGTAACGTATCGTAGAATTGATAACTTTGTTTCACGTCATCTAACGTGTTTTGTATCAAACGTGGCGATATCATGTGACTCGGATCCATCATCTGCTCATGCGCTGATCGAATTTGAGCAACGCACCATCTTATTCCCTCTAGAGCCTCAGCATATTGTTGGTCTGTTATTTGTTTAAGTGTAGCAACTGGCTTCTTTTCTTCGTCAAAACTATACTCATTGTATTCAGGCTCAGATACGTTCTCAGGCTTGCTAAATAAACGTTCAGAAATACGATTAAACGTCATTGCAAGTCTGTTGACTTGACTACGTTGTGCTTCATCTAATTCATAACAGTATAACGTCACGAAACCCGATTTGATGTCGGTATATTTTTTCTCATTTACATTTTCAAGGTTTAGATGATATTCGTATTTACCACAGTTGCTTGTAAGCTGATTAACCAAAATCCTAAAATCCTCATCAGAAAGCTTTGGTTTATTCGCAGCAGGCGACTTTTGAGGAAAAGGCTCTAGCATCGATGTCTCAGAAGCTCGTTCTTTAGCGCTATCACTAGGCATGCGAGCATCAATTTGCTTAAGAAGATCATTGGAAAACTCATCGAACTGACGTCGAATTTGTTCCACATATTGTTTGAGATCAGGTTGTAATTCATAAGAATTAAATACGTTTAAGCCATTAATAACACCTTGATACTGATCGGAGGCATCCTTAGAATCATCAATCCCATCATTATAATAACCCACGCAATTATTGTAGCAATTGATCATGGGATCGTAAATTTGGTCAAATTGCTCAGGAGAAGGAGATGATTTTTTTTTAGTATTTCCTCGGTCGAGTGAGATATATCCATCATCATTGTTCATCGATTCATCTCTTTTGATGGTGAGAATAGATTTATATAGTACACTATATACAGAAAAAGCACAACCTATTTTGACGGCTATTTCGTACAACGGGTCAGCAATTTCCGCCTTAAAAATTAATAACCAGTAGGATCACCCTCTTCCATTGATGGGAGAGGGTGATCCTACGTCGGTCACTCTTTTAATCCGAAAACTGATAATAAACCTCACCATTTTTAACCATACCCAATTCAAATCTCGCTTGCTCTTCAAGAGCCTGGTCACCTGATTTTAATTCGGCAATATCGGCTTCAATCACATGATTACGGGCCATAAGCTGTTTATTTTCTTCTTCTTGATGCGCGCGCCTTTGATCAATTTGTATCAATTGAGAAATGCTCCCATCACCTAACCATAGTTTATATTGCAAACCAATGAGTGCTAAAATCAAAAATATCACAACTGCTCTCATATCAGCCCCTAAATGATCATCACGTTTTTAAAATTCTTTTCCCTGCATACGGCAACGAGGACGTTTCGTAAATACGTAATAATTGATTATATTTAGCGACTCGATCCGTACGACATAAAGAACCCGTTTTAATTTGTCCACATCCTGTTGCAACAGCCAAATCCGCGATAAACGCATCTTCCGTCTCACCCGATCGATGCGACATAACACAGTGATAACCATTATCTTCAGCTAAACGCATGGTTTGTCGTGTTTCGGTTAATGTTCCAATCTGATTTAATTTTATCAGTATAGCATTTGCCGTTTTCTCGGCGATACCTCGTTGCAAAATCTGTTGATTCGTGACAAATAAATCATCCCCGACCAATTGCACTCGCCCCCCTAACTGAGCCGTCATACGTTGCCAGCCCTGCCAATCACTTTCATCAAGCCCATCTTCAATACTCACAATCGGATAATGATGAACTAACTCAGCATAGTATTGAATCAACTCATCACTGGATAAGGTTTTATTCTCCGATGCCACATGATACAAACCATCCGTAAATAATTCAGATGCAGCCACATCCAAAGAAAAAACCATATCCTGACCAAGTTTAAAACCAGCCAACAAGACCCCTTCTACTAACATATCCAGAGCTTGTCGATTCGATTTTAAATTCGGCGCAAAACCACCCTCATCGCCAACCGCCGTATTCAAACCCAGCTTTTTCAACACCGATTTCAACGCAAGAAAGGTTTCAGCACCCATTTGCAATGCTGTAGGAAAATCAGGTGCTCCAACCGGCATAATCATAAACTCTTGAATATCAACATTGTTATCCGCGTGCGCGCCCCCATTGAGTATATTCATCATGGGAACAGGCATCACCATGGCTTCATGTTGGTTCAGTGCTGCAAACAAAGGTATTTGCATGGATTGCGCATGCGCTCTGGCCGCCGCTAGTGATACGGCTAGAATAGCATTCGCACCCAGTCGAGATTTATTTTCAGTTCCATCCAACTCACATAAATGCGCATCTAACCGAGCCTGATCAGCTACCGACACATGCTGTAAAGCCTCATGAATGTCTTTATTGATATGCTCCACCGCTTTTAGCACACCTCTCCCCGCATAACGAGCCGGATCATTATCACGCAACTCGTGCGCTTCCAAACTGCCCGTTGATGCGCCAGAAGGAACACTAGCTCGACCTACTGTACCATCGTTCAAGACAACATCCGCTTCAACAGTAGGATTACCACGTGAATCTAAAATTTCTCGCCCTTTAATACTAACTATACGCATGTTCTACCCTCAATAATTACTGCGGTATTGTTTTGTGATACCGAGAAGATGTCAAGTGCTGCAGCTGCCTATTTTGCACATGCGCGATTAACCACGTTTGCAACAAAAGGATCGCTGCGATAAGTATCGCCCCCAAGACAAACCACTGAAACCTGGCAAGGCTACTATTATTGGACTTTGGACACAACCGCATGCAACAAGACGCATGCAGTTCTGTCCAAATAATTTTAGATCTGTGATATTTATAAGCTCGCCCTTACAATACTTGACACAACCGGCTTTATTTGTAAGAAAATATACATTCAGGATAATTAGCAATCTAATTTAGAATAACAGATCTCAAATTTCTTGGACAGAAAGACATGAGGCCCTTTTCATGTCTTT